>JBAVCA010000343.1:0-4302 GCA_049586475.1 Nocardioides sp. | reverse complement strand
CCCCGCGCGCGGTTGCTCGGGCGCCGGTGCCGAGACCCTGGCCCACCGCCTTGGCCCGCTCGGCCGACCTGGCGCGGGACAGCCGGTCGCCCTCGGGTTCGGGCGGAGAAGGGGGGTCGTACGGCGGGCCCTGAGGCGGTGGAGGAGGCAACTCGTCATGGCCGTCCGGACCCGACGATGATCGGGGATCAGCGGGGCCGGACGTCATGTGCACCATCCTGCCCCGTGGTGCGGCCCCGCCCTCGTCGGACCCGCCCCGGACCTGACATCGCTGAGGTGATGAGCCATGCTGGGCGGGTGGACACCTCTCTCCAGACCCGTGAGCAGCCTGACTCCGCCGCCGCCGCGGCCGTCGACCAGGCCCGCACGGCCCTGCTCGAGGAGGTCGCTGCCCATCAGGTCGGCGAGCACCTCGGGGTCGAGAGTGCGGGGGAGCGGGTCGTCACCCACTTCTTCGCCTGCACGATGCCCGGCTACGTCGGATGGCGATGGTCGGTGATCGTGGCGCGCGCCTCGCGCCAGAAGAAGATCACGATCGGCGAGGTCGTGCTGCTGCCGGGTCAGGACTCCATCGTGGCGCCCGCCTGGGTGCCCTACCGTGAGCGGATCAAGCCGGGCGACCTCTCCCCGGGTGACCTGCTGCCCGTCGATGACGACGACCCGCGACTGGTCCCCACCTACGCCTTCGGTGACGACCCGCTCGATGCGGACGACAAGGCGCAGATCCGTGAGGTCGCCAAGGACCTCGGCCTGGGTCGGGTGCGCACCCTGTCTCCCGAGGGTCGCGACGCCGCCGCCGAGCGTTGGTTCGACAGCGACGCCGGCCCCGACTCACCACTGGCGCAGGGCTCGCCCGACCCGTGCTCGACCTGTGGCTTCCTGCTGCGCATCGCTGGTTCGCTCTCCCAGACCTTCGGGGTCTGTGCCAACGGCGACGCCAACGACGACGGACGGATCGTAGCTTTCGGTCACGGCTGCGGCGCTCACTCCGAGGTGCGCCTGGCCAAGAAGCACGAGCCGATTCCGCTGGCCGACCACGTGATCGACACGCTCACGCTCGACGCTCTCTGAAGCGCCGCGCTCCTCAGTCCGGGACGGGATGTTCGAACGACGTCGTCGGCGCCTGGGCATCAGCAGCCGACAGCACCCACACGGCGTACTCGTCCGTGGGCGGATGCAGCTCGTAGGACCCGGCGTGGAGGTCGACCCGTAGTCCGCTGGCCACCGCGTCGGTGCTGAACTGTGCAGCGGAGTAGTGGCGTGCGAAGTCGGGACCGCCGCCGGCGGCGTGGAAGCCGGCCAGGATCCGGCCACCGGGCGCCAGGAGCGCGGCCAGTCGAGCGAGCACCTCCCGCTCGGTGTCCTCGGCCAGCAGGACGAGCACGTTGCCGACGCACACGATGAGGTCGTACGACGTCGGGCAGCCCGCCGCGCCCAGCAGCTCGGGCGTGAGCGTGATGGCGTCCGCCTCGACGACAGCGAGCTCGGGATAGGTGGTGCGCGCCTGCTCGACGAGCGGCGGATAGGGCTCCACGGCGGCCACGACGTGGCCGCGGGCCGCGAGGGCGGCGGCCACCCGACCCATGCCTGCCCCGACATCGAGGATCCGAGCACCCCTGCCCACCAGCGCATCGGCCAGCCGGGCCTCGCCATCGATGTCGGTGCCGGTGGTGACGAGCTCGGCGAACGTCTCGCCGTACCCCGCGTTGGCCTCGCCGGCGCGTGCCCAGCGGGTCACCGGCGGCGTCTCGGTGCTCATGCTGCCCGGTCGCCCTGCTGGGAGAGCCGCACCCTGCGGCGCCGGCGGCAGTACTCGAGCCCGAGCAGGCCGAGGCCGACCCCGGTCAAGCAGGTCCACAGCCACCAGGCGCGCCCGTCGCCTTCGAGCTGGCCGTAGAAGGGGAGCAAGGCCACGAAGGCCACGAAGAAGAGCACGGTACCGATCTCGACGGTGCGCACACCGTCCACGTCGAGAGGCTCGACGTCGGCGATGAGGTAGGTCTTGTTACGGAACTCATGCTCCGCGGGCTGCTCGTCGCTGAAGTGCACGAGGACAGGTTATCGGGCGCCGGAGGCGGCCGGCGCCCGGACAGGCACCGGTCAGCAGCCGTACCCCGAAGCTGGAATAGTTAGCAAAGGTAATGAGTTACGCTAAGTACATGCCTACTGTCGAACGTGCCGCTCGCACCGATGCCGGACTAGCCTCGGAGCTCCGGCTCTCTGTCATGCGGCTGCGTCGGCGATTGGCGGTCGAGCGGCACCCCGACAACGAGCTGAGCATGAATGCGATGGCCGTCCTGGGGGCGCTCTACCGCAACGGGGACCTGACCCCCGGTGAGCTGGCCGCTCGCGAGCGCGTCCGGCCGCCGAGCATGACCCGCACCGTGGCCTGCCTCGAGGTCGGCGGGCACGTCCTCCGTCGTCCGCACGACAGCGACCGCCGCCAGGTGCTGGTCAGCCTGACCGACCACGGTCGCGACACCCTCCTGGCCGACCGCCGCCGTCGTGACGAGTGGCTGGCGATGCGCCTGCGCGACCTCGACCCCGACGAGCGCGCCGTCCTGCGCGCCGCGGCTCCGATCCTGGAGAGGCTGAGCACGAGTTGAGTCGCCCATGAGTCCCACGTTCCGTTCCCTGCACAACCCCAACTACCGCCTGTACGCCGGCGGCAACCTGGTCTCGAACATCGGGACCTGGATGCAGCGGGTCGCGCAGGACTGGCTGGTGCTGCTGCTCACCGCCAACTCCGCAGCCGCCATCGGGATCACCACCGGCCTCCAGTTCCTGCCGATCCTGCTCCTGTCGCCTTTCGCCGGGGTGATCGCCGACCGCATCCCCAAGCGCCGGCTCCTGCAGATCACCAACGTCGGGATGGCCGCCCCGGCGCTGATCCTGGGCGGGCTGGCCGTCACCGGAGCCGTTGAGGTCTGGCACGTCTACGTCCTGGCCTTCACCCTCGGCATCTCAGCGGCCTTCGACGCCCCTGCGCGCCAGTCCTTCGTCTCCGAGATGGTGGATCCGGACGACGTCAGCAACGCCGTCGGCCTCAACTCGGCGAGCTTCAACGTCGCCCGCATCGTGGGACCGGCGGTCGCAGGTCTCTCCATCGCGCTCCTCGGCGGAGGAGTGGTCGCCACCGGGTGGGTGATCGTGGCCAACGGCCTCAGCTACGCCGCCCCGATCCTGACCCTGGCTCGTCTCGACGGTGCGCGACTGCGCTCGGCAGCGCTGGTGCCGCGCGGACCCGGCCAGATCCTGGCCGGCGTTGCCTACGTGCGAGGGCGCCCCGACCTGCTCCTGATCCTGGCGGTGGTGTTCTTCGCCGGCACCTTCGGTCTCAACTTCCAGATGACGTCGGCGCTGATGGCCACCGAGGTCTTCGACAAGGGGCCGACCGAGTACGGGCTCCTGGGGACCTTCATGGCCGTGGGCTCGCTCGCGGGCTCCCTGCTGGCGGCGGGCCGGGTCCGGGTGCGGCACCGGCTGGTCGTCGGGGCGGCAGTCGCTTTCGGAGCGATCGAGGTCACCGCCGGGCTCGCCCCGTCCTACCTCACCTTCGCGCTGCTGTGCCCGTTGCTCGGCCTGGCCGCTCTGACGATGATCACCGGGGCCAACACCTTCGTGCAGATGAGCACCGAGGCCGGGATGCGCGGACGGGTGATGGCGCTCTACCTGATGGTCTTCATGGGCGGTACGCCGCTCGGCTCGCCTCTGATCGGATGGGTCGGTGAGGTCTACGGGGCTCGATGGACCCTCATCGCGGGCGGTCTGGTCACGATCCTGGGTGTGGTGGCCGCCTCGGCGATCTACCTGCGCACCGGCCGGCACCACGTGGTTGTCTGGGAGGCGCGCCGAGAGCGCTCGGAGGCTCGGGCGCGAGATTTTGCTCCTGTGTCGGGCGGCGGGTAGCCTCGCTGATCGTGCCTGGTCAATCCAGGCACTGACGCGTGCCCGCAGCAGGAGACCTTCCCGCAAGCGTCCCGCGGCCGCATCTCGCACCACTCCAGGATCGTTCGTTCCACACGTGCCCGGCAGATCGCCGAGCACTGAGAGTCACCACGAAAGGGAACCACCAGGTGCCCACCATTCAGCAGTTGGTCCGCAAGGGCCGTCAGGACAAGGTGTCCAAGAGCAAGACGCCTGCCCTCAAGGGTTCGCCCCAGCGACGCGGCGTTTGCACCCGCGTCTACACCACCACCCCGAAGAAGCCGAACTCCGCTCTCCGCAAGGTCGCCCGCGTGCGCCTGTCGAGTGGCGTCGAGGTCACCGCTTACATCCCGGGTGTCGGTCACAACCTCCAGG
>JBAVCA010000342.1:0-1583 GCA_049586475.1 Nocardioides sp. | reverse complement strand
GCCCCCACGTCACGCCCTAGGCACTCAGCTGCAGCCGCTGGTGCTTCCGCAGCCCTCACACACGTAGCAAGACCCGGCAGGGCGCATCTTGGTGCCGCAGGTCATGCAGAGCGGGCTGTCGACCGCGGTGCCGGTGAGCTGCTCGAGGAGCTCGGCGGAGGTGTGGGCCTTGCGGGGCTCGGGGGCTTCGTCAACGCTCGCTTGCGCGCGCTCCTCCACCTCGGGCGCAACGGTCTCGACGATCGTTGCCTCGACAAGCTCGGCGGCGGAACCGGTCTCCTCGGAGATCAGCTCGTAGGAGCCGGTCTCGAGGTGGCGCTGACGCTCGCTCGCCGAGTAGATGCCCATGGCGGACCGCTCCTCGAAGGGCAGGTAGTCGAGGGCCAGGCGACGCCAGACGTAGTCCATCAGGCTCTGCGCCATCCGCACGTCGGGGTCGTCGGTGAGGCCGGCGGGCTCGAACCGCAGGTTGGTGAACTTCGCGACGTAGGTCTCGAGTGGGACGCCGTACTGCAGGCCGATGGAGACCGCGATCGAGAAGGCGTCCATCACGCCGGCCAGGGTCGAGCCCTGCTTGCCGAGCTTGAGGAAGACCTCGCCGAGCTGACCGTCATCGTGAGCACCCGAGGTCATGTAGCCCTCGGCTCCGCCGACGGTGAACGACGTGGTGCGCGAGGCGCGCGACTTGGGCAGGCGCTTGCGGGTCGGGGCGTAGACGATCTTCTCGACCACCCGGGTGGCTTCGTTGGAATCGACCTCGGAAGCCCGGTTGGAGTCCTCGCCCTTGTTGTCACCCTTGCCGCTGGAGAGCGGCTGGCCGACCTTGCAGTTGTCGCGGTAGATCGCAGTCGCCTTCAAGCCCAGCTTCCAGCTCTGCAGGTAGACGTCCTCGATCTCCTCGACCGAGGCCGACTCCGGCAGGTTGACCGTCTTGGAGATGGCCCCGGAGAGGAACGGCTGGCAGGCACCCATCATCCGCACGTGGCCCATCGCCTTGAGTGCACGAGCACCCATGGCGGTGTCGAAGACCTCGTAGTGCTCGGTGCGCAGGCCGGGAGCGTCGATGACGTGGCCGTGCTCGGCGATGTGGGCGACGATCGCCTCCACCTGCTCGGGCTGGTAGCCCATCTTCTTCAACGCCCGCGGAATCGTCTGGTTGACGATCTGCATCGAGCCGCCGCCGACGAGCTTCTTGAACTTGACCAGCGAGAAGTCCGGCTCGATGCCGGTGGTGTCGCAGTCCATCATGAAGCCGATGGTGCCGGTCGGGGCGAGCACCGAGGCCTGCGCGTTGCGGAACCCGTTCGCTGCGCCGAGCTTCTGCACGTCGGCCCACGCCTGGGTGGCCAGCTTGTGGACCTGGCTGTCCGCGATCGCGAGGGTACGGATCGTGTCGTTGGCCGCCTGGTGCTTGCGCATCACGCGCTGGTGAGCCTCGGAGTTGCGGGCGTAGCCGGCGTAGGGACCGACGATCGCAGCAAGCTCCGCGGAGCGCTTGTAGGACTGGCCGGTCATCAGAGAGGTGATGGTCGCCGCCATCGCCCGGCCACCGTCGGAGTCGTAGCACAGGCCCATCGCCATCA
>JBAVCA010000341.1:0-2264 GCA_049586475.1 Nocardioides sp. | reverse complement strand
CTGCTCCTCCAACTCGGACTCGATCCCGCGGATCGCTCGTTCCATCCGCTCGGGTCCGGCCACGTAGTGGGTGGCCGGGAAGATGTAGAGCTCCTTGTCCTCGGTGATGACCTCCCCCGTGACCGGGTGCAGCGTCATCAAGCGTTCGATCTCGTCGCCGAAGAACTCGACCCGGACGGCGTGCTCCTCGTAGACCGGGAAGATCTCCAGAGTGTCCCCGCGTACCCGGAACGTGCCGCGGGTGAAGGACAGGTCGTTGCGGGTGTACTGGATCTCCACGAGCCGGCGGAGCACGTCGTCGCGGTCCATCTCCTGGCCGACCTTGAGCCGCAGCATCCGGTCGACGTACTCCTGCGGGGTGCCGAGGCCGTAGATGCACGAGACCGTGGAGACCACGATGACGTCGCGACGGGTCAGCAGCGAGTTGGTCGCGGAGTGCCGCAGCCGCTCGACCTCCTCGTTGATCGAGGAGTCCTTCTCGATGTAGGTGTCCGTCTGCGGGACGTAGGCCTCGGGCTGGTAGTAGTCGTAGTAGGAGACGAAGTACTCGACGGCGTTGTCGGGGAAGAGCTGACGCAGCTCGTTGGCGAACTGTGCGGCAAGGGTCTTGTTGGGCTGCAGCACCAGCATCGGACGCTGCACCTGCTCGGCGACCCAGGCCACGGTTGCCGTCTTACCCGTGCCGGTCGCGCCGAGGAGGACGACGTCCTGGACGCCGCCACGGATGCGCTTGGTGATCTCCTCGATGGCAGCCGGCTGGTCGCCCGCGGGCTGATAGTCGGAGACGACCTTGAAGGGCGCCACACGGCGTTCGAGATCGGTGACTGGGCGCATGGGTCGAGCCTACGTGCGCCCACCGACAACGCGCCGGGGTGAGGTCAGGGCGACGGTCGGATCAGAGCAACGGCCGCAGGGGCGCCAGCACGAACTCGGTGAACTTGCGGTGCAGGTCTCGGGTGTCCCACTCCGCGCGCGTCAGCGGCGCGCAGTTCCCCTGGTCGGTGAGGAAGATCTTCTCCAGCACCTCGGCGAGGCCGGGATCGATGACCTCGACGTTAATCTCGTAGTTCCCCTGCAGGCTGAGCCGGTCGATGTTGGCGGTCCCGACCGTCGACCAGGTGCCGTCGACGGTCGCGGTCTTGGCGTGGACCATCGCGCCCTTGAAGCGCAGCACCTGCACGCCCGCGTCGAGCAGCTGGGTGAAGTACCCCCGCGAGACCCAGTCGGCAACGATGTGGTTGGACTTCAGCGGCAGCAGGATCCGGACGTCCACGCCTCGACCCGCAGCGTTCTTGAGAGCGTCGACGAAGTCCTGGTCGGGCAGGAAGTAGGCCGTGGTCAACCAGACGTTGTGGCTGGAGCGGTTGATCGCCTCGATGTACATCGAGCGGATCGGGAACATCCACAGTCGCGGGACGTTGCGCTGCACCCGGATGCTGGACTCCCAGGTGGAGGCCGTCTCCAGCAGCAGGGGGCGCTCGCTCTGACGCAGCCGGCGCCGACGGTTGAGGTTCCAGAAGTCGGCGAAGGCTCGCTTGAGGTCCCACACAGCGGGGCCGGTGATCCGCACGTGGGTGTCGCGCCACTCGGTGGCGTAGGCATCTCCGATGTTGTAGCCGCCGACGAAGCCCACGTTGTCGTCGATGACCAGGATCTTCTGGTGGTCGCGGCCGTAGCGACGCAGGTCGAAGACACGCCACCCTGCCGGGTGCACCGGATAGCGCAGCACCTTCATCGTCGCGGGGAACCGCTTGAAGACCGGTGACACGACGAGGTTGGCGAACCCGTCGTAGATGCAGTAGACCTCGACCCCTCGGTCGGCGGCCTCGGCCAGCGCGTGCTTGAACCGCTCGCCGGTTGCGTCGCCCTTCCAGATGTAGGTCTCGAAGAGGATCTGGTGCCGGGCCCCCTCGATCGCGGCGATCATGTCGTCGTACAGGTCGCGGCCGAAGGTGTAGGTCGTGACCGTGCCTTCGCCGACGTCCACGACGCTCGGGGGGGTCGTGGGGAACGGCTTCGGTTTCTTCCCACGCCGGCGGTAGGAGTCGACCAGCGACATCGAGATCGCGATCACCAGCTGGACCCCGAGGACCGTCAAGAAGCTTCGTCGCAGCAACCTCACGGTGGGTGCGACGTGCTGCTTGCGGTTCACGCGCCCACCCTAGTGGCCCCCGGGGCGCACGTCGGCAGCGTCACACGCCACGGGGCGAGACACCGACCTCTCCAGGTCGAACCGCCGAGTTCAATCAGGCGGTGACCATCAC
>JBAVCA010000340.1:0-4531 GCA_049586475.1 Nocardioides sp. | reverse complement strand
CGGGAGCGAGGATCGGGCCGTTGAACGCGAAGTCAGCGCCAGTGTCGGCACCGATGGTGGCGCCGACGACCGCTCCGAACGAGCCGAGCGGCGCCGCCCCGGCGTTGAGAGCGCGCAGGTGGTCGAGGATCCGCATCGCGACGCTCTCTCCGCTGTCGACCCGCGCGTGCTGCACCTCGGGCCCCTCCTTGTTGGAGGTCAGGGCCAGCACGAACAGACCGGCGTGGTTGCGGCGCGCGGCATCGACGAACGGCGTCAGGGACCCGAAACCGAGGTACGGGCTGACCGTGATCGCGTCGGAGGCCAGCGGGCTGGCCGGGTCGAGGTAAGCCTGGGCGTAGGCCTCGGAGGTGGAGCCGATGTCGCCGCGCTTCACGTCGAGCAGGACCAGCGCCCCCGCGGCACGCGAGGCGGCAATCACCTTCTCGAGCACCGCGACGCCGCGGGAGCCGAAGCGCTCGTAGAACGCCGACTGGGGCTTGATGATCGAGCACAGCGGAGCGACCGCGTCCACGACGCTCATCGCGAAGCGTTCGAGCCCGGCCACGTCGTCGTCGAGGCCCCACGCGTGTAGCAGGGCGGCGTGCGGATCGATGCCGACGCACAGCGGGCCGCGCTCGGCCAGAGCCAGGGCGAAGCGCGCTCCGAAGGTGCCGCTCACGGGACCCGCACCAGGGCGTCGGGGGTCAGGTCGGCGCGGGTCGGGTAGCCGTCGATCGCCATGATCAGGTCGGCCTCGGCCTGCAGGGAGCGCAGCACGTGCGTGGCGCCAGGTACTCCGCCCAGCGCCATGCCGTAGACGTAGGGCCGACCGATCGCGACCGCGGTGGCCCCCAGGGCGAGCGCCTTGACGACGTCGGCGCCGGTGCGCACGCCGGAGTCGAAGATGACGGGGGCGTCGCCGGCCGTGGGGTGGGCGCGGACGCCCTCGACGACGTCGGGGAGCCAATCGATCGCTGCTCCGCCGCCGTTGGCCTGGCGGCCACCATGGTTGGAGACGTAGATGCCGTCGACGCCCTCGTCGAGGGCACGACGCGCATCGTCGCGATGGCAGATCCCCTTGAGGACCAGCGGCAGGTCCGTCAAGGAACGCAGCCAGGACAGGTCGTCCCAGCTCAACGGATTGCCGAAGGTGCCTACCCAGGTCATCACCGTCGTCGCGGCGTCGGGACTTGGCCCGGTCATCTCGGCGAACACCGGGTCGGAGGTGTAGTTGGCGAGCGCCTTGCCGCGCAGCTGCGGGAAGTTGCCGCTGGCCAGGTCGCGCGGTCGCCACCCGGGCACCCAGGTGTCGAGGGTGACCACGATCGCCTCGTACCCAGCGTTCTCGGCCCGGGAGACGAAGCTGGCCGCGAGCTCGCGATTCTTCGGGGTGTAGAGCTGAAACCACAGCGGCGCCTCACCGCGTGCCGCGGCGACGTCCTCCAGGGGGTCGCTCATCAGCGTGGAGCCGATGAAGGGCACTCCGGTGGCTGCCGAGACTTCAGCGCCATGGACGTCACCGTGCTGGTCGGGGGTGACCAGTCCGAGCACGCCGACGGGGGCCATCATCAGCGGGCTTGCCACGGTGGCACCGAAGAGCTCGGTCGACAGATCACGTTCGGTGGACCCGCGCAGCATCCGCGGTACCAGGGCCCAGCGCTCGAACGCCGTCGTGTTGCCGCGCTGCGTCGACTCGGTGCCGCTGCCGCCGGCGACGTAGGTGCGCAGCTCGGGCGGCAGCGCCGCGAGCGCATTGGCCTCCAGCTCGGCGAAGCTGAACGGGTGTGGCGGCAGCAGGCCGCCGAGCGCCCCGAGGTAGAGCTCGATCTGGTAGTCGCCGAACGTCACCGCGCTACCTCCCCGAAGCTCGAGCACGGACGCGAGCGAGGGAGGTGGGCAGCCGCGCGAGCCGCGGAGAAGCGCGCGACCGGCGTTTCGAGACCCGTCATGACAATCCCTTCACGATGGTGCGGGGCCAGCTCGGCCCCTCGTAGATGAATGCGGTGTAGGCCTGCAAGAGGTCGGCACCTGCCTCCAGCCTGCCTCGGGCCTCCTCGACGGTGCTGATACCGCCGACGCCGATGATCGTCAGGTCGGGCCCGACCCGCTGGCGCAGCAGCCGTACGACCTCGGTGGCCCGCGCGGCCAGCGGCCGCCCCGAGAGCCCGCCGGCCCCGAGGCTGGCCACCTCGTCCGGGTGGCTGAGCAGCCCGTCGCGGCTGATCGTGGTGTTGGTGGCGATGATGCCGTCCAAGCCGATCTCGACTGCGAGGTCGGCCACGGCCAGGACATCGTCGTCGACGAGATCGGGCGCGATCTTCACCAGAAGTGGCACTCGCGTGGTCGTGACGCCGTCGGCGACCCGACGCACGTGCTCGAGCAGGGGCCGCAGGCGCGCTACGGACTGCAGGGTGCGTAGTCCCGGCGTGTTCGGGGAGCTGACGTTGACGACCAGGTAGTCGGCGAACGGCGCGAGGAGCCGAGTGCTGAGGCCGTAGTCGGCCAGCACCGCAGCTTGGTCGTCCTCCGGCACCACCTTGGTCTTGCCGATGTTGACACCGAGCACCGGTCCACCGCTCAGCCCGGCGGGGCTGTGGCGAGCGGCGCGCCCAGCCAGCCGCTCAGCCACCGCCTGCGCGCCGTCGTTGTTGAACCCCATCCGGTTGACCACTGCTCGGTCCGCGACAAGTCGGAACAGCCGGGGCCGGGGGTTGCCCGGTTGTGGCTGGGCGGTCACGGTACCGATCTCGACGTGCCCGAACCCGAGGGCCGCGAGAGCGTCGACACCGACAGCGTTCTTGTCGAACCCGGCCGCCATCCCGAGGGCGTTGGAGAAGGTCAGGCCCATGGTGGTCACCGGTGACCCACCGAGGGGCGCGTTGCGCACCCTGCCGAGCCCGCGCAGCACAGGGGCGGCGCCGCGCACCGCCGCGAACCCCACGTGGTGGGCCCGCTCCGGGTCGACGTGGGACAGCCCGCGCTCGAAGAGGCGTCGGTACAGGTCCATCAGGGGCCCGTCGGGCGGGTCAGGGCCATCCACTCCTGGAGGCTGCGGACGTTCACGTCGCCGCGCCTGCGGGCCTCGATACCTTGGACGGCCGCCCCGAGCCCCTGCACCGTAGTGATGCAGGGAACGTTGGCCATCACGGCCGCCGTACGGATCTCGTAGCCGTCGAGGCGGGCATGCCCGTTGGAGCCGGCGCTGCCCGCGCCGTACGGGGTGTTGACGATCAGCTGAATCTCGCCATCGTGGATGAGCTGGACGGTGGTCTTCTCCCCGTCCGGACCAGGACCCTCGAAGTGCTTGCGCACCACGGTGGCCGGCACGCCGTTGCGGCGCAGGACCTCAGCGGTGCCCTGGGTGGCGAGGATCTCGAAACCGAGGTCGGCCAGCACCTTGACCGGAAAGATCATCGAGCGCTTGTCCCGGTTGGCCATCGAGACGAAGATCTTGCCGCTCAGTGGCAGCGGACCGAAGGCTGCGGCCTGAGACTTGGAGAAGGCTCGCCCGAAGTCGCGATCGAAGCCCATCACCTCACCCGTCGACTTCATCTCGGGCCCGAGCACGGTGTCGACCTGCGAACCATCGGCAGTGCGGAACCGATTGAACGGCATCACCGCTTCCTTGACCGCGATCGGCTGGTCGGCGGGCAGGATGCCGCCGTCGCCTGCCGCGGGCAGCAGCCCCGCGGCACGGACCTCGGCGATCGACTCGCCGAGCATCACCCGAGCAGCGGCCTTCGCCAACGCCGTGCCGGTCGCCTTGGAGACGAAGGGCACGGTGCGCGACGCCCGCGGATTGGCCTCGAGGACGTAGAGGATGTCGGAGCCGAGCGCGAACTGGATGTTGATCAGGCCCCGGACCCCGACGCCACGCGCGATCGCCTCGGTCGCGACCCGGATCCGGCCGATCTCGTGCTCACCGAGGGTGATCGGAGGCAGCGCGCACGAGGAGTCGCCGGAGTGGATGCCCGCCTCTTCGATGTGTTCCATCACCCCGCCCAGGAACAGCTCCTCGCCGTCGAAGATCGCGTCCACGTCGATCTCGACCGCGTCGTCGAGGAACCGGTCGACGAGCACCGGCTGGCGCTCGTTGATGAGCCCGTTGGCGACGTACTTCTCCAGGTAGGCCTCCAGCGCGGCGTCGTCGTAGACGATCTCCATGCCGCGCCCGCCCAGGACGTAGGACGGGCGCACGAGCACCGGGTAGCCGATCTCGTGGGCGATCCGCTGCGCCTGCGGGTACGACGTCGCGGTGCCGTGCTTGGGTGCCGGCAGGCCGGCGTCGGCGAGGACGCGGCCGAAGGCGCCGCGCTCCTCGGCGAGGTGGATCGACTCCGGCGAGGTGCCGACGATCTTCACGCCGGCATCGGCGAGGCCCTGCGCGAGACCCAGTGGCGTCTGCCCACCGAGCTGGCACACGACACCGGCGATCGGGCCGGCCAGCGTCTCGGCGTGCACGATCTCGAGGACGTCCTCGAGGGTGAGCGGCTCGAAGTAGAGCCGGTCGGAGGTGTCGTAGTCGGTGCTGACCGTCTCCGGGTTGCAG
>JBAVCA010000339.1:0-2885 GCA_049586475.1 Nocardioides sp. | reverse complement strand
AGTGGTCTGAGGCGCGTCCCGCAACCGCGAGCGCGAGCATCAGCCCGAGGGCGTAGACGCCGAAGAGGGCAGTCACCGAGGCGTCGGTCATCGACAGCCGCTCGCGATAGACCAGGAGCAGCGGAGTAGGGACGTTGGTGCCGGTGGCGACTGCCAGCAGCAGCAGCGCAAGCCGTTGGTCCGAGTTCCACGTCACGCTCCAGCCTCGCACGCGCACGACCCGAGGGTCGTCCTGGTCCGGCGCGATGCTTGGAGCCACTGTCGGTGATCGGTCTTATTATCGAACCTATGATCGACATGGAAGGCATTAAGGCCCAGGTGCGGGACCTCCCGTCACCTGCGCTGAGCGATGCCGACCGGGTCGACCTGCTTCGCAGCCTGGAGGAGCTCAAGTGCATCACCGAGGCCGCACAAGCCGCGCTGAGCGCCGACCTTGCCGAGTCACAGGTCGCACAAGCCGCGGCGGCCGGCGTCCCGGCCCCACGCCGCAGCCGCGGCGTCGCCGCGCAGATCGCCCTAGCCCGCCGCGAGTCACCGCACCGCGGACAACAGCATCTCGGGCTTGCGATGATCCTGCGCGACGAGCTCCCCTGCACCTGGGCCGCTTTCCGCGCCGGACACATCACCGAGTGGAAGGCCACCCTGATCGGCCGCGAGACCGCCTGCCTGGCCCTGGAGCAACGGCTCGAGGTCGACGAGCGCATAGCCCACGACGCTGACGTGCTCGAGTCGATGGGCGATGCTGAGGTTGTCGCCGCAGCGCAGCGGATCGCCTGCGAGATCGACCCCGCGTCCGTCGTCGAGCGCCGCCGCCGGGCTGAGCAAGAACGCCGCGTCACCCTGCGACCCGCGCCCGACGTGATGTCTCAGCTCTCCGCGCTGCTCCCGGTCAAGGACGGCGTCGCCCTCTACGCCGCCCTGAAGTCCGCAGCCGATACCGCGATCGGCACCGGCGACTCCCGCTCCCGCGGACAGGTCATGGCAGACACGCTCGTCACCCGAGTCACCGGCCGCGATTCCTTCACTCCAGCCGACCCAGGGGCCGATCCAGGAATCACCGTCAACGTCGTCCTGCCCGACACCGTCTTGACCGGCCAGGCTGAGTCCGGCGCCTACGTCGAGGGCTACGGGCCCATCCCTGCAGACCTCGCCCGGGACCTCGCTGCCGGCGCGAGCTGGCTACGCCGTCTCTACGCCGACACGCAGAGCGGCGCCCTGGTCGCGATGGAGTCGAGGCGGCGCCTCGTACCTGCCTCGATGGCGCGATTCCTGCGCCACCGCGACCGCACGTGCCGCACCCCCTGGTGCGACGCGGCCATCCGTCACTTCGACCACGTCAAGGCAGTCGCCGACTCCGGCCCGACCGCCATCTCCAACACCCAGGGTCTCTGCCAAGCCTGCAACCACGCCAAACAAGCCGCCGGCTGGGCCGCCCGGCCCAGACCAGGGCCCACCCCGCAACACACGGTGGAGACCACCACCCCGACCGGACACACCTACACCTCCACCGCACCCCCGGCGCGCCCCCGCACCTGGGTCGAGTCCGAGCCTGGCACCTGGACCCTCATCGCCTGAGGCCGTGCCCCTGCGCGATCAGTCCGTCAGCAACCGCAAGGCATCCACCTGCGCCACCAGCCACGGGCTCAACGCCCATGGCGCCCGCTCGATGACTGCCAGCACATCAGCTACCTCGACCCAGACGAGCTCTGCGACCTCGTCCGGATTCGGAGTTGGCTTCCGACGAGAGCCGCCCGGCCGCGCGGTGTAGACGGGGCACACCTCGTTCTCCACCACGCCAGCAGCATCGACCGCTCGGTAACGGAAGTCCGGGAGCACCGGGACAATCTCCTCGACGTCGAGGCCCAGCTCGTGGTCGGCGTGGCGGCGCACCGCCTGCTCGAAGGTTTCGCCGGGACGAGGGTGGCCGCAGAAGGAGTTGGTCCACACCCCCGGCCAGGTCTTCTTGCTCAGCGCGCGCCGCGTGATCAGCAGCCGGCCGCGCTCATCGAGCAGGTGGCAGGAGAACGCCAGGTGCAGCGGCGTCTCGGTGTCGTGCACCGTGGCCCGGGGCGCCGTGCCGATCGGCGTCGCGTCCTCGTCGAGCAGGACGACGACGTCGAGCGTGGGGTCCGGGCTCGCGGCGCGATCAGGGATGGGCACGCCCCCACCGTAGGGCGCGCGAATCTACGATGGCTGGCACCATCAGGGTGAGGCGCCACCTCGCGGAGCGCCACACGATGAAGGGCCCAACCGGAGGTGCGTGCGGTGAGTCGAGGTGATGCCGACCTGAGCGGGACGCGGTCTGCCTCCGCGCCCGTCGCGCTCAGCGAGGTGCTGACCGGCCTCCTGGCCGCCGCCCACTTCGGACCCACCGTGGCGGTCACCCTCGTCACGGCGCTGCTCGCCGGCGCCGGCGACCTCTCCGCCGTCTCGGTGGTCGTGGTGATCGCCGCCGTCTTCACCGGACAGCTCACCATCGGCTGGGCCAACGACCTGATCGACGCGGAGCGCGACCGCAGCGTGGGTCGCACCGACAAGCCGATCGCCTCGGGAAGGGTGCCGCAGTCGCTCGTGCAGGGCGCGCTCACGACGGCGGCGGTTGCCTGTGTGGCTCTCTCGGTGGCCGCCGGCTGGCGCCCCGCTCTCGTGCACCTCGGCCTCGTCGTGGCGATGGGCCAGGCCTACAACCTCGGGCTCAAGGCGACCGTCTGGTCGTGGGTGCCCTACGCCGTGGCGTTCGGTTCCCTGCCGGCCGTGGTGTCGCTGGCCGCCGACGACCGCGCGATCGCTCCGTGGTGGCTGCTCGCCGCAGGAGCCACCCTCGGCGTCGGCGCCCACCTGCTCAACGTGCTGCCCGACCTCGAGGACGACGCGTCCACCGGCGT
>JBAVCA010000338.1:0-17456 GCA_049586475.1 Nocardioides sp. | reverse complement strand
GGCGGGTTCTGGTCGCGGCGACTGCGCCGTCCGGGCTTCTACGTCCGCACCACCTTGCTGGTGCTCCTGCTCTGGGTCGTCTACCTGGTCGCGGTCCCTTTCGTCACCTGGAGCACCTCCGACCAGGTTGCCTTCGAACCGAAAGGCCCCCGCCCCGCCGAGCAGGACGGCACGACCTACCTCCTGGTCGGCAGTGACTCACGTGCCGGGCTGAGCGCGGCGGATCGCAAGCGCCTGACCACCGGCAACGCGACCAGCGAGCTGACCGACACGATCATGCTTCTGCACACCGGCGACGGACCCAGCGTCCTGCTGTCCATCCCGCGCGACACCATCACCGACTCCGGGGCCTATGGCGTCAGCAAGATCAACGCCGCCTACGCACGGGGTGGGGTGCCGCTGCTGACCAAGATCATCGAGGACACCACCGGGATCAGGATCGACACCTACGTCGAGATCGGGTTGGGCGGAGTGGCGGACGTGGTCGACGCGGTCGGTGGGATCGAGGTCAACGCGCGCGAAGCACTCGACGACAAGTTCGCCGGCATCAACATCAAGAAGGGGCGCCAGACCTTGAACGGCACGGAGGCACTGGGTTACTCGCGCTCCCGCAAGTTCTCGCAGTTCGGCGATCTCGACCGCGTCCGCCGCCAGCGGGAGGTGGTCGCCGCCATCGGTGACAAGGTGCTCTCGCCCTGGACGTTCATCAATCCCGTGCGCTGGTGGAACCTCAACAAGGCGGTGCCCCGCTTCTTCGTCTTCGGCGAGGGCACCAGCAAGCTGGACGCCGGGCGCTGGGCGCTGAGCATGAGCCGGGCCGAGCTCACCTGCACCATGCCGGTGAGCGACACCTCGGCCAACTACTGGGACCTCGATCGAGCCGGCCCGATCTTCGAGGCGTTCATCGACGACCGCACCGGCGACATCACCAAGAAGCAGTGCACCGGCACGGGCATTGCCAAGTGAGGGGTCAAATGAGAAGCAACGTGAGGACGACATGAGCTTCCAGACCCTCGACTGGAGTGTGGACGATGACGGGATCGCGACCCTCACCCTGAGCCGCCCCGAGGCCCTCAACGCATTCGACCTGGTCATGGCACGCGAGCTGCTCCAGGTCTTCACCGTTGAGGCCTGCGACGACGCCGTGCGCGCCGTTGTCGTCACCGGCGCTGGTCGCGCCTTCTGCGCTGGCATGGACCTGTCGGCCGAGGGCAATGTCTTCGGTCTCGACGAGACCCTCCACCCGACACCGGAGTCGCTGCGCGAGCACTTCGACGACCCGGCGTTCGCCGACGGGGTGCGTGACACCGGCGGTCGCGTCACCCTGGCGATCCATGCGCTCCCCAAGCCGGTGCTCGCCGCGATCAACGGCCCAGCCGTAGGCATCGGCGCGACGATGACCCTGGCGATGGACCTACGTCTGGCTTCGACGAAGGCGCGCATCGGATTCGTGTTCGGTCGCCTCGGCATCGTCCCCGAGGCCGCCTCGACGTGGTTCCTTCCCCGCCTCGTCGGCGTGCAGCAGGCCTTGGAGTGGGTCTACTCCGCCGAGATCATCACCCCGGAGGCTGCGCAGGCTGCCCACCTGGTGCGCTCGGTCCACGAGCCCGACGACCTGCTCCCCGCAGCCCTGGAGCTCGCCCGCTCCTTCGTCGTCGGCCGCTCCCCGGTCGCGCTGGGCTTGGCCAAGCAGCTCGTCTACCGCAACGGAGCGGCCGACCACCCGCTCCAGGCGCACCTGTCCGACTCCTTGGCGATGTGGCACACCTCGGTCGGTGACGGCAAGGAAGGTGTGGCTGCGTTCTTGGAGAAGCGAGCGCCTGCATTCACCGGCAAAGCCTCCGAGCTGCCGAGGATCTTCCCGTAGTTGCGCTCGTGTGCAACCCGATGCCGGGCGCGGGTCATGACGCCAGCTGGCGTCGGAGCTTGCGCAAGATATTGCTGAGCAGCCGAGAGATCTGCTCCTGCGAGACGCCGACCTCGTCGCCGATCTGAGCCTGCGTGCGATGGTCGAAGTACCGCAGCTCGAGGATGCGACGGTCGCGTTCGTTGAGCGTCGCCATGACCGGGGCCAGTGCCAGGCGCGCCTCGGCGCTGGCAAAGGCGGGATCGAGGCCGCCCATCTGGTCGGTCGGCGACTCCCGACCCCCCTCGTCGGCGCGGGAGGCGTCCAGGGACATCGGTGTGAAGCACCCGCGCGCTGCCATGGCATCGACGACGAGCGGGAGCGGGACCTCGAGGTGTACCGCGATCTCGGACGGTTGCGGCGCGCGACCCAGACGCTGGGTCAGCATCGCCTCGGCAGCCACGACACGAGCCTGCACCTCCTGGACCGAACGCGGCGGACGAATCGTCCAGCCCGAGTCTCGGAAGTACCGCCGGATCTCACCGCGCAGCGTGGGCACGGCGTAGCTGAGGAAGTCGCCGCCGATGGTCGGGTCAAAGCCTCGCACGGCCTTGACAAGGCCCAGGAACGCCACCTGGTTGATGTCATCGACGGGGATGCCGCGCCCGTAGTAACGCCGAGCAACATCGATGGCGACCGACATGTTGAGGCGGATCACGTCGTCCTCGAGGCGAGCCTTGGCTTCGCCACGCGTCGCGCCGGCCTGCCGCAGGAGGCGCGCCGTCCCGACGCTGCGACGCGAGTCACCTGGCGCACGACGCGATGCCATGGTGAACCTCCGAGGGAAGGATCTGACCGCCGCCGAGTCGCGAGTCCGGCCGTTCTCATCGTGGCACGTTCTTGCGCCGTGCGCAGCAAATTGCGGGCGAGCGCCTGGACCCAGGGCTGGAGGCTTACCGTGGGCCCATGGATGCGACCTGGCAGAGTCCCGCAGCGGTGCGCCTGATGCTCGAGGAGTGCCACACCTGGGCGATCGTCGGGCTGTCCACCAACCAGAGCCGTACGGCGTACTCGATCGCTGCCCTCCTCCAGGAGCGCGGCAAGCGGATCGTGCCGATCCACCCAGCGGCCCCGATCGTGCTCGGTGAGCAGGGCTACGCCACCCTCGACGAGGTGCCGTTCGCGATCGACGTCGTCGACGTCTTCCGCCGCTCCGAGGCGGCCGGCGAATTCGCTGACCAGGCCGTCCAGATCGGCGCCCGGGGCGTGTGGTTCCAGCTGGGGGTCATCGACGAGTCCGCCTTCGAGCGCACGGTCGCGGCGGGTGTGCCGATGGTCATGGACACCTGTCCCGCCATCGAGTGGCGTACCAGCAGGTGAGCGCACCCGGTGACCTGAGCGTCCCGCCGGGCCCTGGGCTGCCGCGGGGCCTGGTGATCCCCGCTGCCGAGCTCGTCGAGCGCTTCTCCCGCTCCTCCGGTCCGGGCGGCCAGTCGGTCAACACCACCGACAGTCGCGTCGAGCTCGAGTACGACCTTGCGGTCAGCAGTGCCCTCGATGACGCCCAGCGTGCGCGCGCACTGGGGACACTTGGCTCCCCGGTGGTGATCGTCGCTTCAGAACATCGTTCCCAGCACCGCAACCGCGCCGCGGCCCGCGAACGTCTGGTCGACCGACTTCGTCAGGCGCTCGCACCACCACCGACTCCGCGCCGAGCGACCAAGCCCACGCGTGGGTCGCAACGGCGCCGTCTCGACGCCAAGAAGCAGCGTGGCCGGACCAAGTCGCTGCGAGGTCGAGTCAGCGACGACTGAGGACGAGCACGTGGTGCAGGGGGCGTCGGGACGGGGTCGCGGCCCTCACCCGCCGGCACCCGTTGGCCGGAGGCCTCGGATCCGGTCCGGAAGGAAGGCCACGACCCGCTCGAGCGGTCCCCGCTGACCCACCGCTGCGAAGAGAGCGCCTGCCCACAGCACCACGAGCACATGCCAAAGCAGGGCACCGGAGGTCTCTGGTGGCCAGAACCGGTCCGTCCGCAGGACCACGTGAACCGCGTAGAGCGTCAACGTCATCGAGCCAGCCCCGAAGACGATCGCCAGGGCTCGCTCCCCCAACAGACTGACGCTGCGCACCCGGGTCACGAGCAGCAGGCACAGTCCGAGCACCAGAACAGCGCTACCGCCCGTCTGCACCAGGTCGAACGGCGTCGTGCTGTGCGGGGCGACCAACAGCAACCAGTCCCACCGGTCGGTGGGCGTCTGTCCGTACTTCCCGCCTGCGTACTGGTCGAGCTCGGCATCGGTGAATCCCGCTGCCCGAGTCAGGACCGCGGACAGGACAGTTGCGACCACGACCGTGGGGAGACCGACGAGGACGAGCGCGCGCTGCACCGACTGCCTACCGAGGTCGAGCCGGCCCAGCCCGAGCCCGAGCAGCAGGTAGGCCAACCACGGCAGGGCCGGGTAGTAGCCGGTGAGAAGAAGCTCCGAGGCCAAGCGCACCGGATCGGCCAGCTGGGCTAGGTCGGGGCTGGCGAGCTGGCGCGGAGGCAGGAGCGGTCGGAGGAGGTGTGACAGGACCGGCGCCAGCACAGCCCACCCGATCGCCAGCACCAGGAGCGGTCGAGCACGCCAGCCCAGGAACGGGAGTCCTAGGACGAACAGCACGCCGTAGTAGCTGAGGATGATCGCGATCCCGCTCTCGAGCTCTCCCAGCAGCAGACCGAGAACGACCAGCGACAGCGCTCGGACCGCGATCGCCGCGCCGACCCGCGTCCGGCGTCCTGCGGGCGACGGTCCTCGGCGTCCCGTGACGAGAGCGAGCGACACCCCGGCCAGCACGGCGAAGAGCGCCGATGCGCGGCCTCCGGCCAGCCACTGCAGCGTCGAGAGGGAGCCGTCGGGGTCGCGCTGGTCGACCAGGTGCGTGGCGATCATGCCCAGGAGCGCCAGGCAGCGCGCTACGTCGACACCGACGAGGCGAGGGTGCCCCGTCCGACGAGCAGACCTCCACTCAGAAGCCGAGGCGTCGGCCACCAGCGTCGCTGCGGACGACAGCGCCCTTCTCCTGGGCGGTCTTCTTGAGCGCAGACTGGAAGTCGAGCATCTGCTGGCGCAGCACTGGATCGCTTGCCGCCAGGATCCGGACGGCGAGCAAGCCTGCGTTGCGGGCGCCACCGACTGCCACCGTGGCGACCGGCACTCCGGCGGGCATCTGCACGATGGAGAGCAACGAGTCGAGACCGTCCAGGTGCTTGAGCGGCACCGGGACCCCGATCACAGGCAGCGGGGTGACCGCAGCGAGCATGCCGGGCAGGTGCGCGGCACCCCCGGCGCCGGCGATGATCACCTGCAGCCCACGCTCAGCAGCCTTCCGGCCGTAGGAAAGCATCTCCTCGGGCATCCGGTGCGCCGAGACGACGTCGGCCTCGTGCTCGATGGAGAACTCTCCCAGCGCCTCGGCGGCCGCCTTCATCACCGGCCAGTCCGAGTCCGAGCCCATCACGATTCCGACGCGTGCAGTCATCTCACTCACTCTCGTTGCCCAGGTCGCCGCGGAACCACGCGGCAGCGTGCCGCGCGCGCTCCAGACAGTCGTCGAGGTCGTCACCGTAGGTGTTGACATGGCCGACCTTACGACCGGGCCGCAGTGCCTTGCCGTAGAGGTGGACCCGCAGGTGCGGATCGCGGGCCATCGCGTGCGGGTAGCCGTCGTAGAGCCTGCCCACCGGCTCCGCGGGCTGCTCGGGCCCGCCGAGGATGTTGACCATGACCGTCCAGCGTGCGCGGGTGGCCGGCGAGCCGAGCGGG
Source organism: Nocardioides sp. (assembly GCA_049586475.1). Taxonomy (GTDB): domain Bacteria; phylum Actinomycetota; class Actinomycetes; order Propionibacteriales; family Nocardioidaceae; genus Nocardioides. Next base: position 11,801 of record JBAVCA010000338.1, on the reverse strand, counting down.
AGATCGAGCACCGCACGCAAGTGGTTCTCGAACTGCGAGGTCACCGCGCCGTCCTGCGACCAGTGGCCGGTGTTGTGCGGCCGCATCGCGAGCTCGTTGACCAGGACCCGCCCGTCGGTGGTCTCGAAGAGCTCGACGGCCAGGATCCCGGTCACGTCGAGCTCGCCGGCGATCCGCAGAGCGATCTCCTGAGCGAGAGCGGCAAGGTCCGGATCGAGGTCAGGCGCCGGAGCGATCACCTCGCGGCAGACACCGTCCTGCTGGGTCGATGCCACCACCGGGTAGGCCGCAGCCTGACCGCTGGGAGAGCGTGCCACCAGGGCGGAGAGCTCGCGCCGGAACGCGACGCGCTCCTCGGCCAGCAGCTGGACGTCGGCAGCCTCCGCCGCGGCGAAGGCCTCGCGGCAGCCATTGAGATCCTCGACGAACCACACGCCCTTGCCGTCATAGCCACCCCGGGTCGTCTTGAGCACGCAGGGAAATCCGAACTCCTCGACCTCCTCGAGCGAGGACACCACGGCGTTGCGAGGGCACGGAACCTGCAGCTCGGCCAGACGTCGACGCATCACCGCCTTGTCCTGGGCGTGGAGCAGTGCGTCCGGCCCGGGGCGTACCGCGACCCCGGACGCCATGAGGGCGCGCAGGTGCGCTGTCGGGACGTGTTCATGGTCGAAGGTGACCACCTCGGCACCCTTGCTCACCGCGAGCAGCGCCTCGAGGTCGGTGTGGTGCCCGATCTGCTGATCGACGACGACCTGGGCCGCCGACACATCAGGGGCCTCAGCGAGCACTCGGAGCGAGAGGCCCAGCGCCGCCGCGGGTTCGGCCATCATCCGCGCGAGCTGTCCACCGCCGATCACCGCGATGACGGGAGCGAGTTCTGGCACGTCCCGAGCCTAACGTGGCCCCTGACCGGTCGGCGCGCCCCGGGGCGCGGACGTGGAACCCGAGGTGAGCGGCGGTCTGGCTACCGGCGCGCCGCCGGCAGCGGGAGCGGCGGTGAGCGCGGGGGTGCCGGTCAGGCCCGCGCCGGCGAGCCGAGCACCGGGCGGTGCGGCAGTCTCGAAACGCAGCCCCTTGCCTCGTACGGTGGTGATGAGCTGCGGTTGTTTGCTGTCGTCGCCGAGCTTGCGCCGGATCCATCCGAGGTGGACATCGATGGTCTTCGACGACGTCCAGAAGGTCGTCAACCACACCTCACGCATCAGCTCCTCACGCGTGACGAGCTCCCCCGCTCGCGAGATGAGCGCCAGGAGCAGGTCGAACTCCTTGCGCGACAGGACAAGCTCCTGCTCTGCTCGCCAAGCGCGGCGGTCCGTCGGATCGACGCGGACGTCTTGGGCTCTGAGCATCGATCCACGGTAGGAAGGCTGCGTGCCCGAGGTGGCCGAACGCCCGAATTGCCCTACCCTTTCGACGGGTGATCTAGACCAGGCGGCGGATCCCTGCGGGTACTGATGCCTAGTGGCGCCGCACCGCAACCGGCTCGATCAGGCCGAAGCCCCGCACGGGTCGGGCCGGCAGTCGACGCGTCTCGAACTGATCGGCCGGCAGGAGCGCAGCGGTGGCGGCGTCGATGATGATCCGGTTGCGGCGCGCGACTGCGGTCAGGCGTGCTGCCATGTTGACCGGAGGGCCGAACACGTCGCCCAGACGCATCACGACGTCGCCGCTGGCCAGTCCCACGCGTACGTCCGGCATCCGCGAGTCCCGCCCGATGACCTTGATGATTCCCTCAGCAGTGTCGTAGGCCCGGATCGGGTCGTCGTTCACGAAGAGCACGGAGTCGCCGATGCTCTTGATGACCCGCCCGTGCTGGTTGGCCACGACGTCGGAGCAGCGCGACTCGAAGACCTCGACGAGGTCGCCGATGCGCCCGCGTGAGATCTCGTTGCTGAGTGCGGTAAAGCTGACGATGTCAGCGAACCCGACACTGAGCCGGGTGGTGTCGAGGTCGGTCTCGCCCAGAGCGAAGATCCGGGAGACCGCCGCGGCCAGGTGCCGACGCCACACGTAGTGCAACAGCTCTTCGAACGGCTCGCTCAGCTCGTCGAACAGCTCGACGGCGGCCTCCGCGCGGGTGGCGCCTGGCCGCTCCTCCGTCAGTTCCTCCACGCGGTGCGCAAGAGCGCTGACCTCCCAGTCGGCGAGACGCGCCATGTTCTGCCCCAGGGCGCGGGTGAGGTTCAAGGCGATGTCGTAGTCGATCAAGCCTTCGTCGATCACCCGACCAAGGGTGCTCAGCGCCTTCGTGTCGCCTGCGGTGTAGACCCGGGCTCCCTCGGCCTGCGGGAAGCCCAGGGTGCGCCACAGCCGTTGCGCCTGGTCGAGCGTGATGCCACTCGCCGACGCCACCTCGTCGCCGGTGTAGCGAGGTTCGTCGCCCAAGATGGCGCGGGTGACGTCGACCGCCTCCTGCGTGGTGTAGGGAGCGTCGGCGGGATCGGGCGCCGTGGGCTTCTTGGAACGTTTGGACGGCACCGCTCAGTGGCCTTCGTGGGCGCGGGTCTCGCCGCCGTGCAAGCGGTGCAAGAGCTCGTTGAGCTTGCGCTGCGTCGCCTCCACCTGAGGAATGTCGTAGATCAGCACCTGCCCGTTGGTGCTGGCGTCGCTGATGACCAGCGTGCCGCAGCCCAGGACCCGGTCGATCAGGTCGAGCTCGTAGGCGACATCGCTGATCCGGCCGAGCGGGATGTCGTGCCCACGCCGGGTGATCACCCCGTTGCGCGTGATCAGCCGCCGGTCGGTGATCGTGTACGACGACGTCAGCCAGTCGAGGAACGGCCAGAGCACGCGCCACAGCACCAGGAGTCCGACCACGACCCACGTGACGAGCAACGCCGTTGCATTGTCGGTCACGTACACCTGAACCAGGACGCCTGCCAGCAGCAGCGCGACCAGGCTCAGGATGGGCACGATCAAGGCCTTGGGGTGCGTGCGCGTGCTGACGACGATCTTCTCGCCGGGATTCAGCAGCTTCTGAGAGATCACCACGGAGCGATCATGTCACTGTGCGCCCCGATGAGCGCCCCGATGCGCCCTCGATGTGCGCCCCGCACTGCGACACGATGTGTGACTCGACGCGCGAGTCCATGCGCTCACCGGCGGAAGGTTCAGCCTGGGTCGGTGGCACCGTCAGGGCGCGTGCGCACGTGGACCACGTCGCCGGCAGACACCGCGTGCACGGCTCCCCCGACCCGCACGAGCAGCTGTCCGCTGGGGTCGATGCCGCTCGCCGTCCCGGCCAGCACCCTGCCGTCGGGGAGATCGACGCGCACCTCGCGCCCGAGGGTGACGCAAGCAGCGGCATACACCTCCGCCAGGCGCATCCCGTCGTGGACGTCTCCGGCCTCCCACGCGTCGTAGGTCGACCGGACCTCGCCGAGCACCTCGAGAAGGACGTCAGTTCGGTCCACGGCACGACCGAGCTCGATCTCGAGGGACGTCGCGTGCGGCACGGGCAGCTCCTCGGCCGTCGTCGAGACGTTGATACCGACGCCGACGATCGCGGCCGGGCCCTGGGAGGTCTCGATCCGCTCGACGAGGATGCCGCAGACCTTCTTGTCCCCGATCAGCACGTCGTTGGGCCACTTGACCCCGGTCTCGAGCCCGAAGGCTCGCAACGCGCGATCGACCGCGTAGCCGGTAAGCAGTGGCAACCAGGGCCACGACCGGGCGGCGCTGGTAGGCCGCAGCAGGATCGAGAAGGTCACCGCACTGCCGGCCGGTGACTCCCACGACCGATCCAGGCGCCCCCGGCCGGCGCTCTGGTGGTCAGCGACCACGACGAGTCCCTCAGGCGCTCCGGACCGGGCGCGCTGGGCGACGACGATGTTGGTCGAGGGCAGCTGGTCGACGACCTCGACCCTCACGTCACGCAGGGTGCCGCGATGGGGTCCGGTGAGTCGCACCTTGTCGAGGGGTGGGCGCGGGGCCGGGTCCGAGGTCACGCGCACTAGGGTATGCCCCGCCGACCAGCCGCTAACCCGAGCAGGAGAACCGTGAGCGCCCAGCCAACGACACCCGGTGAGGGGACCGAAGTCCCGGCCGACCTCGATCTCCACACCACCGCCGGAAAACTCGCGGACCTGGACCGCAGGCTCGACGAAGCCGTCCACGCAGGCTCGGCGAAGGCGGTCGAGAAGCAGCACGCCAAGGGCCGCCAGACGGCCCGCGAGCGGATCGAGATGCTCTTCGACGAAGGCTCCTTCGTCGAGCTCGACGAGCTTGCCCGGCACCGCTCAACAGCGTTCGGACTGGAGAAGAACCGCCCTTACGGAGACGGCGTCATCACCGGCTACGGCACGATCGACGGCCGCCAGACCTGCGTCTTCTCCCAGGACTTCACTGTCTTCGGCGGCTCGCTCGGTGAGGTCTACGGCGAGAAGATCGTCAAGGTGATGGACCTGGCCCTGAAGACCGGGTGCCCCATCATCGGCATCAACGAGGGAGCCGGCGCACGCATCCAGGAGGGCGTGGTGTCCCTCGGACTGTACGGCGAGATCTTCCGCCGCAACGTGCACGCCTCGGGCGTCATCCCGCAGATCTCGATGATCATGGGCAACTGCGCAGGAGGGCACGTGTACTCCCCCGCGGTCACCGACTTCACGATCATGGTCGACCAGACCTCGGCGATGTTCATCACCGGACCCGACGTCATCAAGACCGTCACCGGCGAGGACGTCACGATGGAGGAGCTCGGCGGCGCGCGGACCCACAACACCAAGTCGGGCAACGCGCACTACCTGGCCTCCGACGAGGAGGACGCCATCTCCTACGTCAAGGCGCTGCTGTCCCACCTCCCGCAGAACAACCTGGACGAGGGCGTCATCTATGACGAGGTCGCCAGCACCGAGTTCACCGACCTGGACCGATCGCTCGACACGATCATCCCCGACAGCCCGAACCAGCCCTACGACATGCACGACGTGATCACCGCGGTCCTCGACGACGAGGAGTTCCTCGAGGTCATGGAGCTGTTCGCGCCCAACCTGATCATCGGTTACGGCCGGGTCGAGGGACGCCCCGTCGGCATCGTGGCCAACCAGCCCATGCAGTTCGCCGGTACGCTCGACATCGATGCCTCCGAGAAGGCCGCGCGCTTCGTGCGCACCTGCGATGCCTTCAACATCCCGGTCCTCACCTTCGTCGACGTCCCCGGCTTCCTGCCCGGCACGGACCAGGAGTGGAACGGCATCATCCGGCGCGGCGCCAAGCTGATCTACGCCTACTCCGAGGCCACCGTCCCGCTGGTCACGGTCATCACGCGCAAGGCCTACGGCGGTGCTTACGACGTCATGGGCTCCAAGCACCTCGGTGCCGACATCAACGTGGCCTGGCCGACAGCCCAGATCGCCGTAATGGGCGCGCAGGGAGCCGCCAACATCGTGCACCGCAAGACGCTGGCCAAGATCAAGGACGACGGCGGCAGCGACGAGCAGGTGGAGGCTCGGCGCGCCGAGCTCATCGACGAGTACGAGACCACGCTGGCCAACCCCTACATCGCAGCGGAGCGCGGCTACATCGACGCCGTCATCTCCCCGCACGAGACTCGGCTGGAGATCGTGCGCGCCCTGCGCCTGCTACGCACGAAGCGCGCGACGCTCCCCCCGAAGAAGCACGGGAACATCCCGCTCTGATGACCGACCACGACACCACAGCGGCCTCCGCCCCGGCGCCAGGCACTGGCGCGGGCGCTGACACCAGCACCGCGGCCCCGATGCTGAGGATCACCAGCCCGCACACGACGCCCGAGGAAGTCGCGGCCATCGTCGCGGTGCTGGCGAGCCTGGGCGGCGTCGAGCAGCACACTCCGAGGCCGCGCCCGGAGTGGAACACCCCGCACCGGTTGGTGCGTCGGCCGGTCAGTCACGGTCCGAACGGCTGGCGCGCGAGCGCACTCCCCCGCTGAGGCGCGCGACCCTAGTGCGCGCCGGCCCGGATGCCCTATGGGATGTCGCGCCGGCGCGCGCCACACTGCGTACTCCACGGAGGAAGGTCGTACGTCATGCCCAGGAACCGTCTCGCTTCGCGCGCTCTGGCATCGTCCGCGGTTCTGGCGATGGTCCTCACCGGCGCCGCCTCCCCCTCGGCCAGCGTTGCCGCAACTGGCAAGTCGGCCCCGGTTCTGAGGGTCAAGGCACCGGAGTACGCGAAGCCGAGGTCGTACGTCCTGCTCAAGATCAGGGTCATCGTTCCTGACGGAGGACCCGCCACCGGCAAGGTCAGCGCCATGGACAGCTTCGATGACGTCGGCCCGGACAAGAGGCTGCGCAACGGCAAGGCCTTCTACCGCGTGTACGTCACGAAGGGCGAGAACGAGTTCACCGCGTTCTTCCACGGCAACCGGACCTTGCGGCCGTCGAGCAAGACCATCGTCATCCACGGCGACGGCTCGAAGGTCGCTGACCGCCGGGTGGTCACGTCACCTCGGTGAGCGAGATCGAGTCGGGTAGTCGCAGCCCGAGGGGCGCCCGTACGCGACGACCGTGCTGTGCCCACTACTCTCGCCGCCATGACCACGCTCGTCCTGGCCTCGGCCTCCCCCGCCCGTCTTGCGACCCTGCGCAGCTCCGGCGTCGAGCCGTTGGTGATCGTGTCGGGCGTCGACGAGTCGCAGGTCACCGGACTTCCGCCCGCCGAGCTTGCGCTGCAGCTGGCCGAGCTGAAGTGTGCTGCGGTCGCGGAGCGCGACGACCTCCCCGAGGACTGTCTGGTGCTGGGCTGCGACTCGGTGCTGGAGCTCGACGGAGAAGCTTTCGGCAAGCCGCATGACAGCGCCGAGGCGACCCGACGCTGGCGCGCGATGCGCGGTCGCACCGGGGTCCTGCAGAGCGGACACAGTCTGCGGGACACCGCGACCGGTCGGGTGGCAGCGGCAACGGCCTCGACCACGGTCCACTTCGCCGATGTCTCCGACGAGGAGATCGCGGCCTACGTCGCCACCGGAGAGCCGCTCCAGGTGGCCGGCGCCTTCACCGTCGATGGTCTCGGTGGGGCCTTCGTGACCCGCATCGAGGGCGACTTCCACAACGTGGTGGGGGTGAGCCTGCCGTTGCTGCGCGTGCTGGTGGGCGAGCTCGGTCACGCGTGGACCGATCTCTGGACGGGCCGGTCGTGGAACGACCGACCCGTCTGACGAGGCTCAACCGGTGAAGAGGCTCGAGGCCTTGCGGACGGTCTCGACGAGGCCGTAGGCCAACGGCAGCCCGACGCCGAGCCACGCGATGACGATGCGCGCACTCATGACTTGATCCCTTCGATCTCCGGAGCTGCTTGCGGCGCCGCGCCCTCCTCGGGTTCGTGGTACCGGGAATCGACCTCGCGGATCAACGCGTTGGCGATCAAGCCGACGGCGAGCAGGCCCACCATGGTGAAGAGCGCCGGCTGGTAGGCACCGGCGGTCAGCTCACCCGGCGTCCCTTCGGCGTCGAGGAAGGAGTTGACGATGAGCGGACCGGCTATCCCTGCCGCCGCCCAGGCGGTGAGGAGCCGACCGTGGATCGCTCCGACCTCGAAGGTGCCGAAGAGGTCGCGCAGGTAGGCCGGAGCTGTCGCGAAGCCACCCCCGTAGAAGCTGATGATCACTGCGGCGAACAGGACGAAGAGAACGGTGGAGGCCTGGCCCAACGTGGCAAGCAGCACGTACAGCACCAGTCCCCCGCCGAGGTAGACGAAGTAGATCGTCTTGCGCCCTACCAGGTCCGAGGTGGTGGACCAGGCGAACCGGCCGGCCATGTTGAAGATCGACAACAACCCGACGAAGCCTGCCGCCACTGCCGCGGTCACGGTCGTGGTGCCCGCCTCGCGGAAGAAGTCCTGGATCATCGGCGCAGCCTGCTCGAGGATGCCGATACCCGCGGTGACGTTGCAGAAGAGGACCACCCACAGCAGCCAGAACTGCGGGGTCTTGATCGCGTTGTTGGCCGAGATGCTCGCGGTCGTGACCATCTCCCTCGAACGGACGTTGGAGGAGTCGAAGCCCTTGGGCGCCCAGTCGTCTGCGGGAACCCGGACCGAGAAAGCGCCGGCCATCATGAAGACCAGGTAGACCAGGCCGAGGGTCACGAAGAGCGCCGCCACCGCCCCGCCCGAGGCAACAGTGTCCGGGTTGGTGGGGTCGAAGTCCCCGTCGTAGAGCGACAGCAGACGCCCACTCAGCGGGCTGGCCACGAGGGCACCGCCGCCGAAGCCCATGATCGCCATCCCGGTGGCCAGGCCCGGCCGGTCCGGGAACCACTTGATCAGCGTCGAAACCGGCGAGATGTAGCCGATCCCGAGCCCGATTCCACCGATGACGCCGTAGCCGAAGTAGTAGAGCCACAGCTGGTCGGTGGCGATGCCCAGACCACCCACGAGGAACCCGGTGCTCCAGAAGCAGGCCGCGACGAACATCGCGGCCCGCGGTCCGTTGTGGTCTACCCAGGTGCCGAAGAGCGCCGCCGAGACGCCGAGCACGACGATCGCCAGCGAGAAGGCGATGCCGACGGCAGTCAGGCCGGTGTCGAAGTTCGAGACCAGCGCATTCTTGTAGACCGACGTGGCGTAGACCTGACCGATGCTGAGATGGACCGCCAGCGCGGCAGGCGGGATGAGCCAACGGTTGAAGCCGGGACCTGCGACCGTGTGAGACCGGTCCAGGAAAGACGGTAGTTGCATAGCTCTTCGCCTCCGAACATGGATGGGGCTCGATCTTGGCGCCCGCGGTGCAGAGAGCATTACACCCCCAGGGGGCGACGCACGGTTCATCCCGTCAGGATCAGCCCGGTGTATGTACGCCGGACCGGACCGGCTCGAACGGTCGGCGGAACACGTATCGCTTGAACAGGTAGAAGCGGGCGCCGAAGGCGAGCACCAGCCCGATCCCGTTGGCCGACAGGTTGTCGGCGAGCGCGTCCTCGAGGCCGAGCACGTGCCGGCTCACCACCAGGCAACCGACCGGCAGGGCCATCGCGGCGATGTTGATGATCACGTACGCCGTCCAGCCCCCGTCGGCCTGCTGGGGCGGGCGGTGCGGAAACACCCAGCCCCGGGCGCCGTGATAGCTGATGATCATGCCGATCGAGTTTGCGACCACGTAGACCCCGATCGCCTGATCGGGAAAGAGCGGGTCCCCGATCAGCCACCCGTGCAGGGCGATGTTGAACAGCAGGATGGACACCCAGGTCGCCGCCTGCGCGACAGCGAAGAACCGCCACACCTCGCCGAGGAGGTGTCGCCAGCGGTCGCTCATCTCTCGAGCCTAGAGGTGGAGCACCCCCGATCCGTCCAGGTGGGCCAATCCTCAGCGGTGCCCGTCGCTACTCAGCGCTGCTCAGCGCTACTCGACGGGCAGCCCGAGCCCACGCGCGATGAGCATCCGCTGGACCTCGGAGGTGCCCTCGCCGATCTCGAGCACCTTGGCGTCGCGGTAGAACCGGGCGACGGGATACTCCTCCATGAAGCCGTACCCGCCGAAGACCTGGGTCGCGATCCGGGTCGCGGTGACGGCCGACTCGGTCGTGTAGAGCTTGGCGATCGAGGCTGCCTGCTTGAACTCCTGGTAGGTGGGGCCGGTGCCGGAAGTCGCAGACATCGCGTCCTTGATCGCAGCAGCCCGGTAGGTCAGCAGCCTGCTGGCCTCGAGCATCACCTGGAGGTCGGCGATCTGGAAGGCCACGCCCTGCTTGCGTCCGATCGGCCCCCCGAAGGTCTGCCGCTCCCCGGCGTACTGGACGGCCATGTCGAGGCAGGCCTGGATGCAGCCGACGCTCAGCGCGGAGATGGCCACTCGACCGTCGTCGAGGGTGGCAAGGAACTGCGCGTAGCCGCGACCCTGCGCGCCGAGCAGGTGGTCGGCCGGGACGTGCACGTCGGTGAAGCTCAGCGGGTGGGTGTCGGAGGCGTGCCAGCCGAGCTTGTCGTAGGCCTTCTCGGCCACGAATCCGGCGGTGCCGCTGGGCAGCATGATTGCGCTGATCTCCGCACGCCCGTCCTCGCGGGTACCGGTGCGCGCGGTGACGGTGACCAGGCTGGTGATGTCGGAACCTGAGTTGGTGATGAACTGCTTGGAGCCGTTGACGACCCACTCGTCGCCGACCAGCTCGGCCTTGGTCCTGGTGGCCCCGGCGTCGGAGCCGGCGCCGGGCTCGGTGAGACCGAACCCGGCGAGCTTCTCCCCCGCTACCAGGGCCGGTAGCCAGGTGTCCTGCTGCTCCTTCGTGCCGTAGGTGAGGATCGGGCTGATCCCCAGACCGACCCCCGCCTGCAAGGTGATCCCCATCGACTGGTCGACGCGTCCCAGCTCTTCGATCGCCACGCACAGACTGGTGAAGTCGCCGTCCTCGCCCGCGCCGCCGTACTCCTCCGGCGCGGTCAGCCCGAACAAGCCGAGCTTGCCCATCTTCTGCACCAGGTCGACGGGGAAGTAGTGGTCGCGGTCCCACTGCGCGGCGTGTGGCGCGATCTCGGCCTCCGCGAACTCGCGGACGCTGCGGCGGAACTCTTCGTGCTCTCGGGACAGCTCGAAACTCATGTTCGCCATGCTAGGCCGGTTAGCGTTCGTTAACCAGTCCGTCGCGGATCAGGTGCGAAAGTGCGCTACCGCGGCCCAGGCGGGGTCGTGATCACGATCGACCTGCACCACACCTGAGGGCCAGCTGGCCACCGCCTCGCGAACGACCTCGCCGGTCGGCGAGGTCGAGTCCAGGTAGTAGTGCAGCACCCGGGCGCCGTCGCTGGTCTCGTGCGCCACCAGACGTCCGGCGCTGCCGAGCCGCTGGGTGAGGTGGTCCTCCAGCTCGCGGAGCGCGGACAATGACTGCTCGTCGGGAAACCCCTCGTCGGTGCGTGCTCCGTAGGGGATCCGCACGGCCAGGTGCTCGTCGAGCTCCGGGGCGGACGTCGGCGCGAGCGGCACCTGCGCCCCGACCAGCACGGCGCCGCCCGGACCGGTGCCGCGCAGGAGCACCCACGTGGGTTGGCCCTGCTCGTCACGATGCTCCTCGCGCAGCCGCTGCACGACGGCCGACAGCTCAGCGAGGAGCAGCGGCGCGTCGGTCGACTCGGGGGCCTCAGCAGAGACATCGATCGAGCCCACCCACGTCTCGACGTCGTTCTCGCCGAGCGCTGCGTCCAGCGCCAGCACGGCGACCTGCTGGAGTCCCTGGTGCGGGAGCCCTGCGAGCGCTGGGTGGTGCAGCACCACGCTCAGGCGATTGCCCTCCCGACTGGTGGCGACCCGGATCTGGTCGAGCGGAAGCTCCTCGTCCCCCAGGGACAGCGAGATCCCGGCGAGATCGATCGGCTGACGCGAGTCGGCGTACTCCCAGGTCGGCGACCGATCCGGCGCGGCCCGCAGCCACCGACGCGCGAGGGCTCGCAGCGCCGGGTCACCCTCCGGCGAGACCACCAGGACGTGCTGTGCCTCGGTGCCCGGTCCGAGCTCCCAGGACAGTCCCTCCTGGAGGCCCGCAACCTGGGCGTTCATCTCATCGACGATGTCATCTGCGCCACCTCGGGCGATGGCCGCGGCGCACAGCGCGGCGCCTTCGGCGCCCCACCACGCCCAGAAAGCCCGCACCCGGGCCAGCGGGTCGTCTCGATCCGGGTGCGGGTCTCCATGAGACGGGTGCGGGTCTCCATGAGATCTGAGGGGAGAGTCGGAGTGGGAGTGGGCCATGTCGGTCCGTCCTAGTCGCAGTTGTCGCAGAGCCCGGTGGCCGGGATCGCCATGAAGCAGCGTGGGCAGACGTTGACCGGTCGGTCGGTGAGCGCGACCTTCTTCGGCGCGACGACCGCCGGCTCGCTGGGCGACCTCGCAG
>JBAVCA010000337.1:0-4705 GCA_049586475.1 Nocardioides sp. | reverse complement strand
GGCTCAACGGCCCGTCGCTCAGCACCCGGAGCACCGGGCCGTGGCGCGTGGTGTAACCGTCGTACACCTCGTCGAGCATGTGACGCGTGAGCTCGTCGATGAACGTCACGTGCGTGATAGCCAGCACGAAGCCGAAATCAGCGCTCGAGAAGTCCACGACTCGATCCTAGCCAGCCCCACTCCCCTCCGAGCGACCATGAGAGGTCCACTGCCATGAGCGAGCACCGCCCCGAACACCAGGCCGTCGTCGGCCGGACCATCGACGAGTCGACCCCGTGGCACCCGGACCGTCCCCGTCCGGCCGGCGCCCCGAACGTCGTGGTCGTCATGCTCGACGACGTCGGCTTCGCCCAGCTCGGGCCGTTCGGCTCCGACATCTCGACGCCGACGCTGGACGCACTGGCTGCCGACGGCTTGCGCTACAACCGGTTCCACGCCACCGCGATCTGCTCCCCCAGCCGCGCGGCGATGCTCACCGGTCGCAACCACCACGCTGTAGGCATGGGATTCCTGGTGGACCTGCCCACTGGGTTCCCCGGCTACACGGCGCGCATCCCCCGCTCGGCGGCGAGCCTGGCCCGGGTGCTGCGCGACGAGGGCTGGAGCACGATGGCCGTGGGCAAGTGGCACCTCACCCCCCGCAACGACCGCTCGGCAGCGGGCCCGTTCGACACCTGGCCGCTGGCCATGGGCTTCGAGCGTTTCTACGGCTTCCTGCACGGCGACGCCAACCAGTGGACCCCCTCCCTGGTCCGCGACAACACTCCCATCGAGCCGCCCGCCTCACCCGAGGACGGCTACCACCTGACCGACGACCTGACCGATCAGGCCCTACGGATGGTGCGCGACCAGAAGAATGCCGCCCCCGAGAAGCCGTTCTTCCTCTACTACGCACCCGGCACCGCGCACGCTCCGCACCAGGTTCCCCAGGCCTGGTCGCAGGCCTACGCCGGCGCCTTCGACGACGGGTGGGAGGCCGCACGAGATCGCGCCTTCCAGCGCCAGATCGATGACCACATCATCCCCGCCGACACCCCGCTGCCCCCACGTCCGCCGTGGGTCCCAGCCTGGGACGAGCTGCCGGCAGAGCAGCAGAGGCTCTTCGCCCGATTCCAGGAGGTCTTCGCCGGCTTCATCACCCACTTCGACGCCCAGCTCGGCCGCCTGATGGAGGGACTGCGCGAGATGGGGCTGAGCGAGAACACGTTGGTGGTGGTCACCTCCGACAACGGGGCCAGCGCCGAGGGCGGAGAGATCGGGTCGCTGAACGAGCACCGCTTCGGCTTCGGCGTCCCGGACGTGATGGCCGACAACCTGGCCGCGATCGACGACCTCGGGGGCTTCCACGCCTACAACCACTATCCGTGGGGCTGGGCGTGGGCCGGCAACGCACCCTTCCGGCTCTGGAAGCGCTACACCTGGCTCGGCGGCACCCGAGTGCCGCTGATCATCCGGCCGCCCGGCGGGGTCGAGGACCCCGGAGGCGTCCGCTCACAGATCACGCACATGATCGATCTCTTCCCGACGATCCTGGACGTCTGCGGGGTCGAGGCTCCCAAAGTGGTGGACGGAGTCGTGCAGCAGCCCGTCGACGGTCGCAGCATGCGCGCATCGTTCTCCGACGCCGAGGTGGAGGTCCGGCGCACCCAGTACTTCGAGATGATGGGATCGCGCTCGATCATCCACGACGGCTGGAAGGCCACCACCGATCACGTCTCGGAGGGGGTTCCGGACGAGGAACGCCTGATGCCCGGCAGCCGGCGCTTCGAGGACGACACGTGGTCCCTTTTCCGCCTCGACGACGACTTCTGCGAGTCCCACGACGTGGCCCAGGAGCATCCCGAGATCGTGGCAGCACTCGAGCAGCAGTGGTGGGCCGAGGCCGAGCGCAACCAGGTGCTCCCCCTCCAGGACGGTCTCCAGGGGCGCGTGATGGCGCTCGAGCCGACCCTGTGGCCTGCGCCCGACGAGCTCGTGCTCTACCCGCACTCCTCCCCCGTCGCCGATGAGGCCGTCCCCTCACTGGCCGGCGGAGCCGTGCTCGAGGTCGACGTCGAGGTTCCCGACGGCGGTGGTCAGGGAATCCTCGCCGCGATGGGTGACTGGTCCAACGGGTGGGCCCTGGCAGTGCTCGAGGGATGCCCTGCGTTCCTGCTCAACCTCACCAGCACCCCGTACGCGGTGCGCTGCACGACCCGCCTCGACCCGGGGGCGCACACGATCGGCTTCCGGTTCGACCCGGCGGACGGCGGTCGGGGAATCCTGACGTGCGACGGCGCAGTCGTGGGGGCAGGCGCACTGCCCCGGGGACTGGGGGCCAGCGGATTGCAGATCGGCGGTGGTGGCATGCGTCTGGGCCACGACGCCGGCTTCCCGGTCAGTGCGGACTACGCCGTGCCGTTTGCGTGGACCGGCACCCTGCACCGGGCCCGGTTCCGGGCCCTGTCGGTCTCCACACCGGTCGACCAGGCCGAGCTGCTGGAGGCCTTGCTGCGCTCGGAATAGCGGCGCTCAGAACGGGCGGGTCAGAGCCGGCCGGTCACGATCACCGTGAGCCGGTCGAGCTTCATCGCTCCATCGGCGAGGGCGGTGCGGTTGATCCCGATGTCGAGGGCCAGCTGCTTGGCCTCGCGCTTGAGGCGCTCGGGGTAGTAGACGGTGTTGGTCGGGATGTTGCCGTACCAGTTGTCGGTGCCGACGACCTGCCAGCCGACCGCACTGGCCTGGCCGCCCACCTCACCGGCGAGACCAGTGATGCCGGAGTTGTTGTAGACCTCGACGAAGACCTTGGCCCGCTTGACGACCGGCTTCGGCTTCTTGGTCTTGGTCGGCTCGGCGGGTGCCGGCGTCGCCGGCGCGCTGACCGAGGAGTCCTGGCGAACAGGGGTGGCGATCTCGCGTTCGGTGGCGTCGCCACCGCGAGTGGCCAGGAACGCCACCGCGGCCATCGCCACCGCGACGATGCTGAGGATCACGACCGGCGAGGGGAACACCACGCCATTGCCACGGTTGGCGGCCATCGGGATCAGACCTCGAAACCGAGGCGGCGGGCCGAACGCTGGCGTTGACGCTGCGAGCGCAGTCGTCGCAGACGACGCACCAGGAGCGGATCGGCCGCGAGCGACTCGGGACGGTCGATGAGCGCGTTGAGCACCTGGTAGTACCGGGTGGAGCTCATGTCGAACTTCTCCCGGACTGCGCTCTCCTTGGCTCCGGCGTACTTCCACCACTGCCGCTCGAACTCGAGGATCTCGCGATCGCGGTCGCTCAGGGCCTCCACGACCGGCTGGTGGTCGAGCTTGTCGCTGCGCTGGGCCTCCATGGGGACCACTGTAGACGTCGAATCACAGTCTTGTCATTCGCCTCGCGGAAGGCAGTCACGGACCGTCGGGCTCTTGCGCCCCTTGGCAGGGTGGACCCCATGACGACCGACCTCAGCGGTGACATCAGGTGGGGGATCCTGGCCACCGGCAAGATCGCCCACTCCTTCGCCACTGACCTTGCCCTGGTCCCCGACGCGCGGCTGGCTGCAGTCGGGTCCCGCTCGGTCGGGTCCGCCCGGGCCTTCGCCGACCAGCACGGTGGGCGTGCACACGGGTCGTACGCCGACCTGGTCGGTGACCCGGAGGTGGACGTCGTCTACGTGGCCAGCCCGCACGCGCTGCACCTCGAGCACGTCGCCCTGGCTCTGGACGCCGGCAAGCACGTCCTGTGCGAGAAACCACTGACCGTCACCGTTGCGGAGAGCATGGAGATGCTCGCACTCGCCCGTCAGCACGACCGCTTCCTGATGGAGGCGATGTGGACCGCCTGCCACCCTGTGGTGCGCGCCGTGGCCGAGGGTCTGCGGGCGGGGCGGTTCGGACGACCCCGCCACCTGCACGCCGAGCTTGGTTTCCGCGTCGAGGCAGACCCGGGCGACCGGATGCTCGACCCCGCCCTGGGCGCCAGCGCGCTGCTCGACATGGGTATCTATCCCTTGACGCTGGCGCACCTGCTGTTGGGTGAGGCGATCACGCTGCACGCGACCGCCGAGCTGAGCGACCGTGGGATCGATCTCGACGTGGCCATCGCCGGGCGCTACCCCGGCGGGGCGCTCGCCACGATGAACGCCTCGATGACCTCATGGTCGACGCGCTCGGCCTCGCTGGCCACCGACCTGGGACGGCTCGAGCTGAGCGACTTCCACCACCCCACCTCGGCGACCTTCACGCCGTACGACGTCAGGTCCGGCCGCGGCGGCGGGCGGGGCGCCGCGATCGACCTCACTGCTGAGGCCGACCCGGTCATCGGAAAGGGCTACGCCCACGAGATCATCGAGGTGCACCGGTGCTTGCGCGCCGGGCTCCGGGAGAGCCCGCTGGTGCCGCACGAGCAGACCCTGACCCTGATGCGCCAGATGGAGGCGCTGCTCGAGCAGATCCACCAGGGCGACTGACATCCACCGGACCAGCTGGGGGCGCGTCCTCTAGGGTGCACACGTGGCCGCTGACCTCGTGATCGTCGCCAACCGGTTGCCCGTCGACCGGGTCACCCTGCCGGACGGCACCGTGGAGTGGCAGCCCTCCCCAGGCGGTCTCGTCACCGCGATCGAGCCGGTCATGCGCGCCAACGACGGCACCTGGATCGGCTGGCCGGGCGGGACCGAGGAGCACCTCGAGCCGTTCGAGGCAGACGGGCTGCACCTGGTGCCGATGTCGATGAG
>JBAVCA010000336.1:0-1995 GCA_049586475.1 Nocardioides sp. | reverse complement strand
GCTGCAGGCGCGACAGGTTCTCCAGTCGCCGGATCTGACTCTGCAGGTTGGTGGCCATCTGGTTGAACGACATCGCCAGGCGTGCCAGGTCGTCCTCGCCGGTGACCCGGAGCCGCTCGGTGAGACGGCCCGCGGCGAGCCGCTCCGCGACCTGACGCGCCATCCGGACCGGGGTGACCACCTGTCGCGTGACCAGCCAGGTGATGCCGGCCACGAGCACCAGCAGCAGGACCGCCGCGGTCAGGGACGCGCGGGTGACCAGAGCCAGGGTCTCGGCCTGGTCCTCGAGGGGGAAGAGGAGGTAGAGGGCGTAGGTGCGGCCGTCAGCCGGCAGCCGGATCTGCGACCCCACCACGATGCCGGGGGACTTCGTTGGCGCCTCGTCGCTCGAGGTGCGGATGACGATGGAGGTGTAGGTCCAGGCCGAGGTGGCGCCCACGGTCTCGAGACGTGTCTCCAGGGAAGCTGGGACGGATGCCTCCAGGTCGAGCCCGGTGCTGTAGTCGGCGTTGCCACCACTCAGCGAGGTCTCGTTGTCGACCGGTCCTGCCAGGACGACGCTGAAGCCGCGCGTCTCGCCACGGGCGATGATGGGGCGCGCCAGGTCCTGGATCTGGCGGGTGATGTCGACCTCCGTGCGCAGCGTCGCCTCGAGCCGCAGCTCGGCCTCGCTGGTCTCTGCGGCTGCCTCGGCCACCACTGCGTCCACCCGGTTGGACAGCAACCCGTCCCGAGTCTGCTGCAGCAGGAACCAGCCGACGGCGGTGATGACCACTGCCGAGAGCAGGAGCGTGCTGGCGACCACCCGGGCCTGGACCGAGCGCCGCCAGAAGGTCAGCGCGCGGCGCAGCCGAGCAGGGACCCGTGGACGCCGCATCCCCTCAGCCGCTCAGGCCTTGCCGGCCTTGTAGCCGACCCCACGGACGGTGAGCACGATCTCCGGGTGCTCGGGGTCGTGCTCGACCTTGGAGCGCAGGCGCTGGACGTGCACGTTCACCAGCCGGGTGTCAGCGGCGTGCCGATAGCCCCACACGCTCTCGAGCAGCATCTCGCGGGTGAACACCTGCCACGGCTTCCGGGCCAGGCAGAGCAACAGGTCGAACTCCAGCGGGGTCAGGTTGATCGGCTCGCCCATCCTGCTGACCGCATGTCCGGCCACGTCGATGGCGAGATCTCCGATGTCGATCGCCTCGGCCTGCGCCTCGGCGGGCTCGGTGCGGCGCACCCGGGCACGGATCCGGGCGACGAGCTCCTTGGGCTTGAAGGGCTTCACCACGTAGTCGTCGGCACCGGACTCGAGGCCCACCACGATGTCGACGGTGTCGCCCTTGGCGGTGAGCATCACGATCGGTACCCCGGACTCCGCGCGGATCTCCTTGCAGACGTCGATCCCGTCGCGACCGGGCAGCATCAGGTCGAGGAGGACGAGGTCGGGCTTGTAGTCACGCAGTGCTTGCACGGCCAGGTCGCCTCGCAGGACTGTGCGTGAGTCGAAGCCTTCCTGGCGCAGGACGATCGACAACATCTCGGCGAGGGCGGCGTCGTCGTCGACGACGAGCACGCGACCGTTGGTCGCGAGGTCGTGGGCCAACTCTGTCATGCATTCCATCCTAGGTGCTGGGTTGTCGGACAACGCGCGAGACGCCCGGGGTGGTGACCCCGGGCGCCTCGTGGTGCTGCGTGCTCGACGGCCTGGTGGCGGCCGCTTCTCAGCCGTTGGCTCGAGAGTCGACCGGCACCCGGCGGAACCGGGTCAGTACCGGTAGGCGTCGGTCTTGTACGGGCCCTCGACCGGGAGACCGAGGTAGGACGCCTGGTCGTCGGTGAGGGTCGTGAGCTTGACGCCGAGAGACTCGAGGTGGAGCCGAGCGACCTCCTCGTCGAGGTGCTTGGGCAGCACGTAGACGCCGGTCGGGTACTCCTCGGTCTTGGTGTAGATCTCGATCTGCGCCAGGACCTGGTTGGTGAAGGAGTTCGACATCACGAAGCTCGGGT
>JBAVCA010000335.1:0-1587 GCA_049586475.1 Nocardioides sp. | reverse complement strand
GGCCAGCTCGTCGCGAGCGGTGGCCAGTCGACGCTCGCGCTGCTCCGCGGTCTCGGTGGCCCGGCCGACGAGTCGTCGGACGAGCTCGTCCCACGAGGGCGGCTTGAGGAAGACGAAGATCGCCTCGGGCATCGAGGTCCGCACCTGGCGGGCGCCCTGCAGGTCGATCTCCAGCAGCGAGGGACGTCGGTGGGCCAAGGACTCCTCGACCGGTCCGCGCGGAGTGCCGTAGCGCGCCGCTCCATGGACCACGGCCCACTCCAACAGCCGTCCCTCGGCGATCATCTCGTCGAAGGTCGCGTCGTCGACGAAGTGGTAATGGACGCCGTCGATCTCGCCGGGCCGAGGTGCTCGGGTCGTGGCCGAGACCGAGAGCCAGACCTCCGGATGGCGCTCACGCACCGCCGTTGCGACCGTGCCCTTGCCGACCGCGGTCGGGCCGGCCAGGACGACCAGTCGTCGTGCTCCGCTCACGAGGCTTCTGGCGCGAACTCGCGCTCGAGCGCAGCGATCTGCTTCGTGCCGAGCCCGCGCACCCGCCGGGACTCTGCGATGCCGATGCGTTCCATGACCTGTCGCGCGCGGACCTTGCCGAGACCGGGAAGCGACTGCAGCAGGTCGATCACGCGCATCTTGCCGATGACTTGGTTGACCTGGCCTTGGGCGATGACATCGCTGATCGAGGCGCCGGAGTTCTTCAGGCGGTTCTTCACCTCAGCACGCTCGCGTCGGGAGGCGGCGGCCTTCTGCAACGCCGCCTGGCGCTGTTCGGGAGTCAGCGGGGGCAAAGCCACGTGGTGGGTCCTTCTCATCGAACTGCGTCGGTCCCAGCGGCGCGTGCCGCTGAAGGGGCCAATCTAGTCAGAGGTAACGGCGAGCGGCAACGGCGGCCCGCTCCCGGGACCGCTGGTGTCGCTCGGCTCACACACCGTCGCTGTTCTCGAGCAGCGACCGCGCCCTCACAGGCTCAGGGGGGTCTTGCACACGTCTCGCGCCTGCTGCTGCACTCGGTCGAGCGCGTCGCGCATCGCCTCGGTCAGGAGCCCGGTGGCCGCCGCGGCGATCGCCGCCTGGTCGTCGTCGGTGACTCCAGCGGGTGGTTGGTCGGGGTCGTAGGACGCCGGGTCGACGCCGGCGTCACCGAGCGCGTCGGAGAGCACCGTGACCCGTTGCACCACGACGGTCCAGGCATCCGCGATGTCAGCGGGCGACTTGGCGCGCAGTGCCTCGAAGCTCGGGAGCGCCTCGAGCAGTCCGGTCGGGCCGGAGGCCGCGGCCTCGGTGAGGGGCGTCTGCTGGTCAGCTACCTCGGCGCAGTAGCTCTCGATGCCGCTGTCGTTGCTGCAGGCCGCCATCGCGGTCGCCAGCACGAGCGCGAGCACAGCGCCCCATGATCGCTGCGCGGAACTCATGCTGTCTCCGGCTCGCCGCGCAGCGACTCGTTGGCACGTCGTACGACGTCACGCATGGCAGGAGCATCAGGCCCCACCCGCAGCACCTCGCGTGAGGACGAGGGGGCCACGTGGGCTGCGGAGGCTCCAAAGATCCGGCGGATGTCAGCGGGAGCTCCGCCCTGCGCTCCGAAGC
>JBAVCA010000334.1:0-19011 GCA_049586475.1 Nocardioides sp. | reverse complement strand
GGACGGCCACGGGTGCCGATCGGGATGATCTCCGCGTCACCCACGAGCATCTCCTCGCGATCGTCTGGCGGTCGAGAGCGTCACCACGTCGGACGGCGCCGGACGCCTCGATAGCTCGGGACGGTCGCCGTCGACCGGATAGGTGCTGGGCAGCCGCTCGGCCAGAGCCGCGAGCGCTCTGTCGGTACGACCACCGGTCGGCGACATAGCGGCAGCGAAGTCGGCGAAGGCCTCCGGGGTGCTGTAGCGCGGTGCGAAGCCCAGGGTCTCGCGCATCTGGGTCGTGTCCACACCGCGGCCGTAGGTCAAGAAGCCCTGTTGCTCCGGGGAGAAGTCGGCGACCTTGGCCGAGCGAAGGGCTGAGCCGAGGCCGCCGACGGCGAAGCCGGGCATCGGGATGCTCGGGCGCTGGAGGCGGCGTACGGCCTGGGACAACATCAGGACTCCGTCGCCGGCGATGTTGAAGGTGCCTGCGGGACCATCGTCGACCGCGTGCTGCAGCACCCCCATCAGGTCTGACTCGTGCAGGAACTGCATCCGCGCGTCGTAGCCGAAGACGGTTGGCAGTACCGGCAGCCGGAAGTAGGACGTCAACGGGCTGACCACGTGCGGGCCGATCACGTTGGCGCAGCGCAGCACCGTCACGCGGCAGTCACTGCGGCGCCGCGCGAGACCGCGCACGTACCCCTCGATCTCGGCGACGTCCTTGGCGTACCCCGCTCGCGGAGCTCGTCGCGGCTCCATGGCCTCGGTGAACATCGCCGGGTCGCGGTTGCTCGCCCCATAGACCGTGGTCGTCGACTTCAGGATCAGGTCGGTGACCCGCGGCGCCTTCTGGCAGGCAGCCAAGAGCTGCATCGTCCCGATGACGTTGAGCTCTTTCATGGTGTTGCGGCCGCCCACACTGCCAGGGGTAGCGATGACGCTCATGTGGACGACGGTGTCGACGTCTTCCTTGGCGAGGACCTTGGCGATGACCGGGTTGCGGATGTCGGCGCGCACGAAGGAGACGTCACCGACGTCCCCACGCGGGGGAACGACGTCGACGCCGATGACCCGACCTACCGATGGATGTCCAGCGATGGCGGAAGCGCAGCGTCGCCCGAGGTCACGGGAGACCCCGGTGACGAGCACAACCTTGTCTCCGCCGGCCATCGCTAGTCGACCATCCGTCGCGGTCGCGCGTTACTTGCCGAGCTTGCGACGCTGGACGCGCGTCTTCTTGAGAAGCTTGCGGTGCTTCTTCTTGGCCATGCGCTTGCGCCGCTTCTTGATGACAGAACCCACGAAAACCCTCTTCAGCTCAAAGTAGCCCCGGCACGGACGCCGAGACCGGCCCAGCCTACTTGCCGCCGCAGCGGGACCTGCAATCGGTGCGGTGCGGTGCTGCCAGGCGAAGGTCAGCCTGCGTTGTAGAAGCTCTTGCGGAGATACTCGTCGACGGCTCCTTCGAGCACTCGGAAGGAGCGTCCCACTCGCACGGCGGGCAGCTCGCCGCTGTGGACCAGGCGGTAGACGGTCATCTTGGAGACGCGCATCATGCCTGCGACCTCCGCGATGGTCAGGAACTTCGGGTCGGAGGTAGGACCTTGTGAGTTCGTCACGACGAGCACCAGCTTTCCAAGTGCCCGCCACCGACTTCCCCGCCGGTGTAGATCGAGCACGACTCGCTGAGAATAGGGCCTGGAGTGACGCATGGGGAAGAGGTGGACTGATGATTCTTGTCCGACTCGGCGCGTTGCTCAGGGAAGCGGGTCTAGTCCGTGATACGGAAAGACCTCGTTTCGGGTGCTGTTGATGCTGCGATCGAGCCACGTGTCGGGGTCGTAGCCCTCCTCCCACGGTCGGTAAGACGGGCTCCGGCCATCGCCCATCCGGCTCGGCGCCTGCTGGCGGAGCGTGTGTCGCACGTGATCGCGCCACGACTGCGGCGTCTCGGTCTCGGGGTCCAGCGGACGGCCGCCGACGATCGCCAGGAGATGGGTCCAGGCGCGCGGCACGACCTGCACCACGGCATACCCACCACCTCCGGTAGCGACCCACCGACCCTGAGCCACCTCGTGCGCCAGCTCGTGCAACGCGAGACAGGCGGCCCGGTGCCCGTCCACCGAGAGCACCAAATCGGCCAACGGGTCATCGGCGTGGGAGTCGCAGCCGTGCTGGGTCACCAGGACCTCGGGAGCGAACTCGCGCAGCAGCGGTGGCACGACGGCATGGAACGCGCGCAGCCACCCGGCGTCCCCGGTGCCCGGCGGCAGCGGCACGTTGACCGCCGAGCCGCGGGCATCGAGCCCGCCCGAGTCGCGACACTCACCGGTGCCGGGAAAGATGAACTGGCCGGACTCATGCAGCGAGATCGTCAGTACCCGGGGATCGTCGTAGAAGATGAGCTCGACGCCGTCCCCGTGATGTGCGTCGATGTCGACGTAGGCGACCCGCTCGGCGCCCTGGTCGAGCAGCCACTGGATGCCGACCGCGACGTCGTTGTAGACACAGAAGCCACTGGCCCTGGCGGGCATGGCGTGGTGGAGGCCGCCGGTGATGTTGGCACTGTGCAGCGACTCTCCCGACCAGACCTGGCGGCAAGCCTCCAGCGAGGCACCCACGACGTGGGCCGCGGCCTCGTGCATCCCGAGAAAAGCCGGGTTGTCCTCGGTGCCGAGGCCGCGCTCTTCCTGGGCACTCGCAGGGTCGTCACCGGCTGCCATGACCGCCTCGATGAAACCTGCTTCATGCACTGTCCTCAGCTGGTCGAGCGACGCGATCGGCGCAGGCACCGCTCGCACACCAGGGTGAGCACCCGGGTCGACGCTGATCGGATCGGTCAGGATGCCGAGCTCGGCGGCCAACCTCATGCTGAGGTCGACCCGCGACGGCGACATGGGGTGCTCGGGCCCGAAGTCGTAGTCGGACAGGCTCGGATCGTGGACCACCGTGGCTGGCCCTGAGCACGGGTCTGACGGGGTGGACATCATCCGATGCTAGGCGTTGGCACGGCGCTCGGCGTGCTGCACGGCACCACGTGCGCGACACTGAGCCGGTGACCCCACCCGTCGCTGAGCGTCCCGGCTCGCGGATCTGGGCACCTGGGCTCGGGTCCTGGCCGCTGTGGGCGAAGGTCACCGCTTTGTACCTCGGACTCCGTCTGGTGTCTGAGGTCCTGCTGGTCCAAGCAGCGCAGGAACAGGTCTGGTTTCCTGCCGTCACCGGCCCCGATCCGGATGACATCGACCTCGCCGTCTCGTGGGACGCGAAGTGGTACGAGCGCATCGCCACCGAGGGCTATCCGAGTCAGCTGCCCCTCGGCGAGGACGGTCGGGTGCAGCAGAACCCCTGGGCCTTCTATCCCCTCTACCCGCTGTCGGTCCGCCTGGTCTCCTGGATCACCCACCTCGACTTCGCGACCGTGGCGCCGCTCCTGGCCCTCGCGGCGGGACTGGGTACCGCGCTCCTGATGGCCACGCTGCTCGCAGAGACCTCGCCGGACCCGGCTGACGTCCGGACCGGACCGGTGCTCGCCGCCGTAGCGGTGTGGGCCGCCCTTCCCGCCTCGCCAGTGCTCCAGATGGCCTACACCGAGTCGTTCAGCATGCTGCTACTGGTCGCGTTCTTGCTGCTCCTGGTGCGAGGGAGCTGGGTGGGATGCGGACTGACCGCGCTGCTGCTCGGTCTCACTCGCCCGATCGCGCTGCCTCTGGCGATCGTCGTCCTGGTGGCGATCTGGCTTCGCTGGCGAGACCGGGCCGCGCGGCCGATCGCCCCGGTAGAGCTCCTCCGTGCCGCCGTCGCCCTCACCGCCACTGGGCTCTCGGGGCTGCTGTGGACCGCCATCGCGTGGGCGGGCACCGGTCGGAGCGACGCCTATCCCGCCACGATGACCGCCTGGCGTGGCGCCGATGCCATCAATCCGGTCGAGCCCTGGCGGCGCGCGATCGAGCTGGCCCTGTCGGACCACACCCGGGAGACAGTGGTTCCGGCACTGAGCATGGTGCTGGCCCTGGGACTGTCGATCGCACTCATCCTCCCGCGCTTCGCCCCTGCCATCGACTTGCGGCTGCGCGTCTGGGCAGCGGCGTACGCCGTCTACCTCCTGGCGGTCGTCGACGGCGGCACCAGCATCGTTCGCTACCTCGTGCCGCTCTTCCCGCTCGCGATCGTGCTGGTCGGCGCTCACCGGCACCGGCTGTCGCGCTGGTGGCGTTGGCGCACGGCGTTCTGGGTCGCGGCGGGGATCGTCGCTCAGGCGGGCTGGATCTGGTGGCTGGTGCTCTTCGAACCACCGACCGATGTCCCCCCGTGAGTGAGCGTCCGCTGCGTATGACCTGCCGCAGCTGACGATGTGCCATCATCGGCACGTGCTGACGACGTCCTCGATGCAGTGGTGGCCCGCCTGATCCGGCGGACCACTCCCCTGTCGCGTGCACAGACGCACCCCTCAGAACAACGGCCGCCCACGGGCGGCCGTTCTGCTTTTCTGCGGACGACCTGTGGGCTCTCACCCAGGAGACCACTCATGACCAGCCTCACCACCGCGAACCCACCTCGCGTCCTGTCGCTCCTCAAGCCGACCGGGCGCCTCACGCTCGGCAACCACCTCGGCGCCCTGCGTCCGATGGCGGCTCAGCAGACGCAGGCCGACTGCTTCTACGGGATCGCGGACCTGCACTCCCTGACCGTCCCGCACGACCCTGCCCGGCTGCGCGGCCTCGTCGCCGAGCAGGCCGCGACCCTGCTCGCCGTCGGACTGGATCTCTCGACCCTGTTCGTCCAGAGCCACGTGCCCAGCCACTCCCAGCTGTCCTACCTGCTCGAGTGCGTGGCCACGACCGGCGAGCTGCGGCGGATGATCCAGTTCAAGGAGAAGGGACGCGGAGTCGGCTCGACGCGCACCTCGCTCCTCACCTACCCGGTGCTGATGGCGGCCGACATCCTGCTTTACCGCCCCGAGCAGGTGCCGGTCGGAGACGACCAGCGCCAGCACATCGAGCTCGCGCGCGACCTCGCTGTGCGCTTCAACGCGACCTACGGTCCGGTCTTCACCATCCCCGGGATCCTCACGCCCCCGGTGGCGGCTCGGGTGATGGACCTCGCTGAGCCGACCTCGAAGATGGGCAAGACGACCTCCACCGAGATGGGCACGATCTTGATCCTCGACCCGCCCGAGACCATCGGCCGCAAGATCGCTCGCGCCATGACCGACGGTGACGTGGGCCCCCGGGCGGTGAGCCGGGACCGCCGGAACAAGCCCGGCGTGACCAACCTGTTGCAGATCCTCGAGGCGTGCGGCGGATCGGCCGGCGAGATCACCAGCTACGGCGCGCTCAAGCGAGCCGTCACCGATGCGATCGTCGCCGAGCTGGAGCCGATCCGCAAGCGCTACGCCGAGCTGGACGCTGATCGCGACCATGTCACCGACGTCTTCGCGCGCGGGGCGGAGCGGGCGCGCGCGGTGACCCGGCCGGTGCTGGCCGCGGCGTACGCGGCGGTCGGCCTGTGAGTCAGGCGGGCTCAGAGTCGGGTTCGAGCAAGGAAGTCTGCGACCACCGCGCCGAGCTCGGCGCCGGCGTCCTCCTGCAGGAAGTGTCCGGCACGCTCGATGGTCGGGTGCTCGAGCCCGGCCGCGCCGGGGATCACCTTGCGCAGGATCGGTGCCATTGCCCCGGTGATCGGGTCGGAGTCGCTGAAGGCGGTCAGGAACGGCTTGTCCCAGGCCTGCAGCACCTCCCAGGCGGAGCGATTGGCCTCGGTGGCCGGGTCGTCGGTCCGGGTCGGCACCAGCGACGGCATCGCTCGCGGGCCGGCCTTGGCCCCCTGGGCAGGGAACGGCGCGTCGTACGCCGCTCGGTCCGCATCGCTGAGCTCGCGCACGCACCCCGACTCGACGAACCGTCCGACGTCGAGCGTGGGCGCCTTCTCGACGGCCTTGCGGAACTGCCACCAGATCTCCGGCATGTCGAAGTCGCCTGTGGGCAGACCGGTGTTGGCAGCCACCACGGAGGCGAACCGGTCCGGGTGCTCGGCAACGAGACGCAACCCGATCAGGCCGCCCCAGTCCTGGGCGACCAGCGTGGCGTGCTGCAGGTCGAGGTGGTCGACGACGAGGCTGCGCACCCACTCGACGTGTCGCGCGTAGGAGTGGTCGGTGGTGGCGAGCGGCTTGTCGGAGCGGCCGAAGCCGATCAGGTCCGGCGCGACGCAGCGGATGCCGGCGGCGCCGAGCACGTCGACGACGTGTCGGTAGAGGTAGGACCAGGTCGGCTCCCCGTGCAGCAGCAGCGCCACCGGATCGCCGGACGCCCAGGTCTCGGGGACCACGTCGACGTACGCCATCCGGAGCGTGGCGCTGTCCTCCGAGCCGGGTGCGTCTGGGTCCGCGACCTCGGCGTACGAGGTCTCGGTACCTGGTCGGGGCCAGTCGATGCCGTCGAACGCGTCCTCCGGGGTGCGATAGGTCTCCATCCCCCGATCATGGCACCCGGGTCGAGTAGGCGTGTTTAGTCGCCGACTCGGCCAGGGACTCGAGGTTCAGGAGCTGCTTGCGCGGCGCCTGCTCACTTCTTCTGACGCCGCGAGCCGCCGTGCCAGTCCTCCTGGACGCCGACCGCGTCCTGCTCGACGCCGAGCGCCTGCAGCTGTGGCAGCTCGCGCAGGCTGCGCTTGAGCTCGGCGAAGCCGGGGAACGTCGCCAGTCCGACGACGTGGTCCCACAGCTCACCGGCCTGCTCCTCGGACGGCAGCCGACTGATGACGGGGCCGAAGAATGCCGCGCCCTCCGGCGGGGCGATGTGCAGGATCGGGGTGCCCACGTCCTTGCCGGTCAGCGCCAGCGCCTCGTCGGTCTCGGCCTGGATCTGGGCATCGCGCGAGGAGTCCTCGAGGTGGTCGGCAAGCGTGGAGGGCAACCCGCACTCGAGGAGCGCGGCCTCGACGACCGGACGTAGATCGGAAGCGTCGTAGGAGTTGGGCGGCACGTCGAAGACCCGGCTGCTCACCGCGGGGTAGAGCGCCTCGACGGCGCCGGGACCGTGGTCGTCACGTACGTGAGCAAAGACCCGCAGCATCTTCAGCCCGGCGGTGTGGCCCACCTCGTACTCCGGGGGGAAGTGGCTGTCGTAGTCGATGTGGGCATTGAGCAGCCGGAGCGAGATGAAGCGCCACTCGACCTGGTAGTCCCGCTGAGCCTGCACGGTGCGCACCCACTTGCTCGTCATCCACGCGAACGGGCAGACAGGGTCGAACCAGAAGCGAACATCGGGCGTGCCCTGTTGGTCAGTGGAAGGGGTCATCTCCCCAGTGTTGCTCAGGGGTGGATCCCGAGCCGCTCAGGTGCCTTCGGCGAGCTCGCGCGAACGGTTGCGGGCCGCCTCGATCGCGGCCAGGAAGGCGGCGCGGACCCGGTGGACCTCCAGCTCGCGCAACGCGCTGGCCGTGGTGCCGCCCGGGGAGGTGACCTGCTCGCGCAAGATCGCCGGGTGGGTGCCGGTCTCCCGCAGCATCTTGGCCGAGCCGACGAGGGTCTGGATGACGAGCTCGCTGGCCGTCGAGCGTGGCAGCCCCAGGTGCACACCGGCCTCGATCATCGACTCCACCACGAAGAAGATGTAGGCCGGGCCCGAGCCGGAGATCGCGGTGACGGCGTCCTGCTGCCGCTCCGGGATGCGTACGACGCGTCCCACCGACTTGAGCAGTGACTCGGCCTCGGCCAGGTGCGCCTCCGAGCAGTGGGAGCCCGGGGAGACCGCGGCCATCCCTTCGTCGACCAGTGCGGGTGTGTTGGGCATGACCCGGACGACAGCGACTCCGGCCGGCACGCGCGCCTCGATGAAGGCAGTGGTGATCCCCGCGGCCAGGGACACGACGAGCTGACCGGACCGCAGCACCGGGGAGATCTCGTCGAGCACGTCTGCCATGTCCTGAGGCTTGATGACCAGGGCGACGGTCTCGGCCTGACGCGCGGCCTCGGTGTTGGACACCACCGCGACGCCGTAGCGTTCCTCGAGCTCGCGCGCCCGCTCCGAGCGCTTCTCCCCGACGAGGAGGGCATCGACGCGGCGCCCGGCGCGCACCAGGCCGGAGAGCAGTGCCTCGCCCATCACGCCGGCTCCGATCACGGCGGTGCGGGCAGCGTGCTCACCGGGGGTCGACGTCATGAGGGCACCTACTTCTTGGAGATCAAGGACTTGAGGAAGAACGACAAGTTCTGCGGACGCTCGGCCAGACGTCGCATCAGGTAGCCGTACCACTCCTGACCGTAGGGCACGTAGACCCGTACGGTCTCACCGTTTCCAGCAAGGCGACGCTGCTCGTCGGGACGGATCCCGTAGAGCATCTGGAACTCGTAGCTGCCCTGGGCTCGGCCGTACCGGCTGGCCAGCGACGCGGCGATCTCCACCATCCGCGGGTCGTGCGTGGCGATCATGGGGTAGCCCGCGCCGCTCAGGAGCACCTTGAGGCACCGAACGTAGGACTTGTCGACCTCGATCTTGTCCTGGAACGCCACGTCGTCGGGCTCGTGATAGGCGCCCTTGCACAACCGCACCCGCGATCCCTCGTAGGCGAGCTGACGGCAGTCGCGCTCGGTCCGGTGCAGGTAGGCCTGCAGGACGGCCCCGGTCTCGGGAAAGTCCTTGCGAAGGTCGCGCAGCACCGCGAGCGTGCGGTCGGTGGTCGTGTGGTCCTCCATGTCGAGGGTCACCGTGGTCCCAGCGTTGCGGGCGGCCCGGCAGATCGTGCGGGCGTTCTCGAGGGCCGTCTTGTCGCCGATGTCGGGGATTGCCTGGCCGATGGCAGACAGCTTGACCGACACCTCGGCACTGCGGGGCAGGCCGCGCTCGGCGAGCGCGGCGAGGAGCTCGACGTACGCCGCCACGGTCGCGTCGGCCTGCTCCACGTCGAGGGTGTCCTCGCCGAGGTAGTCGAGCGTCACCTTGAGCCCGTCCTGCACGAGCGCGGCAGTGGCCGCGACGGCGGATCCGGTGGACTCACCGGGCACGTACCCGGTCACGATCCCGGAGGTGACCGGCATGGTGCTGACAAGGTTCTTCACGCCGGCGCTGCGGGAGAGGAGCAGGATCGGCTGGCGGAGCAGTGACATGTTCCCAACCTACGTGCTCGAGCACAGCCGCCCGCGTCTACCAGTGGCCGACCAGGGACCGACCAGGGACCGACCAGGGACCGACCAGGAGCAATCAGGGCGTGGGTACGACGAAGTGCTCGCGCGCAAAGGCCAACGACTCGCGCAGGTCGGCTTCGCGCTCCTCGCGCGAGACGCATCGCCGGGTGTTGATCTCCAGCACGATCTCCCCGGCGAACGACGTCCCGGCCAGGTGCCGCAGGAACGCTGCCGCACTCATCTCGCCCCGGCCCGGCACGAGGTGCTCGTCCCTGGCCGAGCCGCTCCCGTCGGTCAGGTGGACGTGGCGCAACCGATCGCCCATCCGCTGAGCCATCTCGATCACGTCCGAGTGAGCGATCGCTGCGTGCGAGAGATCGATGGTGGTGTTGGCGTACGGCTCCTCGGACGGATCCCACCCGGGGAGGTACATCTCGGCGCCACGCTTCTTGGTGGCCCGCCACGGATACATGTTCTCCACCGCGAAGCGGATGCCGGTGGAGTTCTCCAGCGCGGCGATCCCGTTGACGAAGTCACGGGCGTACTCCTTCTGCCAGCGGAACGGTGGATGCACCACCACCACCTCGGCCCCCACGTCGTGGGCCATCTCGGCCGACCGCTCCAGCTTTCCCCACGGTTCGGTCCCCCAGACCCGCTGGGTGAGCAGGAGGGTCGGCGCATGGACGGCGCAGATCGGGATCTCGTGGTGCTCCGAGAGCTGGCGTACCGCTGAGGTCTGCTGGCTGAGCGCGTCGATCCCCACCATCACCTCGACCGCGTCGTAGCCCAGCGCGGCGGCATAGGCGAAGCCGTGCGCCGTCGACTCGGGGTAGACCGACGAGGTCGACAGTCCGATGCGGGTCACGGTGCGCTCACCTCCTCGCGAGGCTCAGCCGGCGCCATCGTCAGTCGGCGATGCTGAGACGGTCGATACGTTCCAGGATGACGCCCTCGCGCAAGGCCCACGGGCAGATCTCCAGCACGGGTAGGTCGAAGATGTCCATGCAGGCCTCGGCCACCAGCGCCCCGGGGAGCACCTGGTGGGACCGGCTGCCCGACACCCCGGGCAGGTCAGCCAGCTCCTCGGGCCCCATGCCGATCAGCTTCGGAATCCACTCGCGCAGGCTGTCGAGCCTGAGCACCCGCGGCGCGAGAGGCCCGTCCGCCGAGGGAGCCGCGCCGCAGATGCGAGCCAGCGAGCGGAACGTCTTGGACGTCGCCGCTGCCCGGTGCGGGGTGCCGGCGCGCAGCAGGTTGCCGGCGTCGTGGGCGATGTCAGTGCGGATCTTTCTGCGGATCGCCTTGAGCTCGGCCTCGGCCAGGGGCTCGTCGAAGTGCGCACGGGCCAGACGCGCTGCCCCCAGCGGCATCGACCACGCCACGTCGGGCCGCTCGTCGGCTCCCCCGGCGATCTCCAGCGAGCCACCTCCGATGTCGAAGACCGCCAGCCGACCAGCCGACCAGCCGAACCAGCGACGCACGGCCAAGAAGGTCAAGCGGGCTTCGTCCTCGCCGGCGAGCACGCCGAGCTCGACGCCGGTCTGCGCGCGCACCTCGGCCAGCACGTCGTCGGAGTTGACGGCATCCCGCACCGCCGAGGTGGCGAAGGGCACCAGGTCCTGGCACCCCTTGTCCTCGGCGACGAGGAGCGCCTCGGCAGTGAAGGCCACCAGGGCCTCGATCCCGCTGCGGGACACGGCGCCGCTCTCGTCGAGGTGCTCAGCCAGGCGAAGCGGCTCCTTGTAGGAGTAGGCGGGAAGTGGTGCCGCGCCGTCGTGCGCATCGACCACCAGGAGGTGGCCCGTGTTGGATCCGATGTCCAGGACGCCCAAGCGCATGCGGCAAACCTACTCGTGCGGGATCGGGCCGTAGGCTCCGCCCATGCCTGAGGTCGACCTGGTTTTTCCGCGCGCGTTCGTCGAGTTCGCCAACCCCGGTGACGACACCGAAGTGATGCGTTGCGACCTGACGTGGCTGACCAGCAGCTACATGTGCATCTTCGGCCAGGGCTGCGCCGGGATCTATGCCGAGTCCCCGGACACCGGGTGCTGCACGCTCGGCGCGCACTTCGCCGACGAGGACGACGAGGCCCGGGTGGCCGGCTTCGTCGCCCAGCTCACGCCTGAGCAGTGGCAGTTCCACCCGGGACGCGAGCCGCGGGAGGAGGACTGGACCGAGGTCGACGACGAGGGGGAGCGCAAGACCAGCACGCTGACCGTCGACGGCCAGCAGGCCTGCATCTTCCACAATCGGGCGGACTTCGCTCCCGATGGCCGCCTGGTCGGCGCCGGGTGCGCACTGCACGGGCTCGCTCTCGAGCAGGGCCGCAACCCGTTGGAGACCAAGCCTGATGTCTGCTGGCAGCTCCCGATCCGGCGCAGCTTTCGAGAGGTCGAGCTGCCCGACGGCTCCGCCTACACCGAGGTCTCGATCGGCGAGTACGACCGACGCGGCTGGGGATCGGGAGGCCACGACCTCGACTGGTACTGCTCCGGCAACACCGAGGCCCATGTCGCCCTGGAGCCGGTCTACATCACGAACGAGCCCGAGCTCACCGAGCTGATGGGCGTCGCGGCATACGCCGAACTGGTGCGGCACTGCGAAGCACACCTGCGCTCGCGCTCGGCGCTGGCCCTGCACCCGGCAGACCCTCGCTGAGACTCGCCGCACCACCCGGGGGCAGAGTCGGGGCTCGGTATCTTGACATCGAGATACTGCGACCCCGACGTGAGCACTTGCTGAACGAGGGCTGAGAATGATCGGTATGCGACTCGATCATCTCTCGTACGCAGCCGGTCCCGATGGCCTCGCAGCCACCGCGGAAAAAATCGGTTCACTCTTGGGCAGCACCTTCTCCGACGGTGGCATCCACCCCCGCTTCGGCACGGTCAACATGACGTTGGGCCTGGCTGACGGGACCTACCTCGAGATCGTCGAGGCGCTCGACCACCCGGCGTCCGACAAGGCCGCTTTCGGCCAGGCCGTCAAGGCCCGCTCGGCGCTCGGCGGAGGCTGGCTCGGCTGGGTCGTCGCAGTAGACGACATCGCCGTCGTCGAGGAACGACTGGGCCGCGCGGCCGTGGCCGGCAACCGGCACCGCCCCGACGGCACTGAGCTGAGGTGGCACCAGATCGGGGTCAACGGCACCATCGCCGACCCGCAGCTGCCCTTCTTCATCCAGTGGGACACCCCCACCGACCTGCACCCCTCGGCCGGCGCCGACACCGACCTCTCCCTGGCCTGCCTGGAGATTGCCGGCGACCCGCACCGAGTCAGCGAGTGGCTCGGCGAGAGCGTCGAGGCTCCCCTGGAGGACGTCAAGGTCGAATGGGTGGCTCCGCACGGCACCCCGGGCATCTTGGCCGCGCAGGTCCAGACCCCTGCTGGGCTCGTCCGCATCTGAGCCGCTGGGCAGATGAGCGCAGCGCGGCCTCTTCCGGGCGCGGTGGCGAGCCCCAACATCTGGCGGCACACCTCGACGTACGAGGTGGAGAATCGCGCAGCTGACCCCGATGGGCGACTGTGGTCGGCACTGCGCAGATGCACGTCGTGGGACGGAAGGGTCGTGCTGGACCTCGGCTGCGGCACCGGCTTCCACCTTCGCGCCTTCGCGGAGTCGGCCGGCACCGTCATCGGGGTCGAACCACACCCGGACCTCCTCAGCCTGGCCGGACGACGTGCTCGCGGCCTCGGCAACGTCACGCTGCTCCCGGGCACCGCGCAGGACATCCCACTGCCCGACGCGAGCGTCGACGTCGTGCACGTGCGCTGGGCCTACTTCTTCGGTCCCGGGTGCGAACCAGGCCTCGCCGAACTCGATCGGGTCGTCCGCCGTGGCGGTACTGCCCTCGTCATCGACAACGACGGCTCACGCTCGACCTTCGGCGCCTGGTTCAGGCGCGGCTACCCGCACCTGCCGACACCACTGCAGATCGAGCGCTTCTGGAGTGAGCGCGGCTGGACCCGGATCCCGGTCGACATGGGGTGGCGCTTCACCTCCCGCCCGGACCTGGAGGCAGTCGTGCGCATCGAGTTCGACGCCAGGACCGCCGACGAGATCGTGCGCGAGCACGCAGGCCTGGAGGTCGACTACGCCGTCAACCTGTGGACGCGGACCTGGTGAGGTCGCGCAGCCCTGGCCACGGCCGGCTCAGCTCGACGCGCGCACCGTCAGCGTCGGGGTGAGGAGCAACCCCTCGGCGACCTTGGAGGGCGCCCCCAACAGGTCCTCGAGCGCCTTCACCACCGCGATCGCCACCTCCTCCAGAGGCTGACGCACCGACGTCAGCCCCGGGTGCACCACCTGAGCGACCTGGGAGTCGTCGAAGCCGACCACCGCAACGTCTCGGCCGGGATGCAGTCCGCGCTCGGCGAGGGTAGCCAGGACCCCCATCGCCAAGGTGTCGGACGCGCAGACGAAGGCCGTGGGGCGGGCCTCGTCGAGCAGCACGGCGCTCGCTTCCCCACCGCTCCACACGGTGTCCTCGACCCGCGAGGCCATCCCGGTGGTGGACAGTCCACGCTCCTTCAACGCACGGCTCCAACCTGAGCGCCGGTCCTCGCCGATGCGGGAGTCCTTGCGCCATCCGATCCAGGCGATCCGTTCGTGCCCGCGCTCGAGCAGGTGTCGGGTGGCGAGCTCGGTGCCGGCGGCGCCGTCGACGTCGACCCACGGATGCTGGGCGGCCGGGTCGCCCCAGGGGCGCCCGAAAGCGACGAAGGGCGCTCGCCGCTCGCGAAGCCAGGTCGCCTGAGGGTTGCCGAGATAGGTGTCGGTGACGATGAAGGCGTCGACCGCGGTCGAGCGGAGCAAGTCGTCGTAGCCCTCGAGCGGGTCGGGACCCTCGCCGGAGAACAGCAGCACGTGGTAGCCGGCTTCCCGCGAGGTCCACACCAGGGAGTGGACGAAACGATCCATCGCCGCGTTCGCGGTGCCCTCCTGCACCGGGCTGAGCCGGAGACCGACCAGGTGCGAGGCCCGGGTGCGCAGGTTGCGCGCGGCCCGGTTGGGCAGGTAGCCCAGCTCGTCGATGGCCTCCAGGACGCGCACGAGGGTCTCGTTCCGCAACAGGTCGGGGTTGTTGACAGCGTTCGACACGGTCTGGCGGGACACGCCCGCGCGCTCGGCCACGTCGGCCAGGGTCGGTGGCGACGGGGGTGCGTGACCCGAGATCCCGCCAGCCTTGCTCATGCCCGCCCCCTGAGGATCCACCGCTGCTCGAGCACCGCGCTCGACTATGAACGATCCAAAGCATCAGCATAAACGCGACGAGCCGCTCGGGGTGCCGGGTGTCGGCGAAGCGGTGTCGGTGGGCTCGCCTAGCGTCAGTGCCATGGTGAAATCCGCTGCCCGTCCGCCGCGTCCGTCCTTTCGCTGCGCCGAGTGCGGCTGGGAGGCTGCGAAGTGGGTCGGACGGTGCGGCGAGTGTCAGGCCTGGGGCTCGGTGGCTGAGGCCGGTGTGGTGAGCGTGCGCTCCTCGGCCGGACCGGTCACTGCCGCGGCCGTGCCGATCAGCCAGGTCTCGGTGAACGAGTCGGTCGCCCGCACCAGCGGTGTGCCGGAGCTCGATCGAGTGCTGGGTGGCGGGGTGGTGCCCGGAGCCGCGATCCTGCTCGCCGGCGAGCCCGGCGTCGGCAAGAGCACGTTGCTGCTCGAGGTGGCAGCCCGATCGGCCGCGGGCTCCCAACGGGTTCTCTACGTCACCGGCGAGGAGTCAGCCGGCCAGGTCCGGCTGCGCGCTGATCGCACCGGTGGGGTCTACGACGAGCTCTTCCTCGCCGCCGAGACCGACCTCGGTGCAGTGCTCACCCACATCGAGCAGGTCCGTCCGACCCTGATCGTCCTCGACTCGGTGCAGACCATCGGCGCCGCCGGCATCGACGGCGTGCCCGGCGGGGTGACCCAGGTCAAGGAGGTCGCCGCCGCCCTGGTGCGGGTGGCCAAGACCCGCAACGTCGCCGTCGTCCTGGTCGGCCACGTGACCAAGGACGGCTCCATCGCCGGACCCCGCGTGCTCGAGCACCTCGTCGACGTCGTGCTCCACTTCGAGGGCGATCGCAACTCTCGCTTCCGGATGCTGCGGGCGATCAAGAACCGCTTCGGGCCGGTCGACGAGGTCGGCTGCTTCGACCTCGGCCCCGAGGGCATCACCGCTGTCGAGGACCCGACCGGACTCTTTCTCGAGCAGCACCACGGACGGGTCTCGGGCACCTGCGTGGCCGTCTCCATGCAGGGCCGCCGCCCCCTCCTGGCCGAGGTCCAGGCGTTGGTGACCCTCACCGGACACGAACGACCGCGCCGGACGACGTCGGGGATCGACGGGTCGCGGCTCGCGATGGTCCTCGCGGTCCTGCACCAACACTGCACCATCAAGCTCCATGGCCACGACGTGTTCACCTCCACCGTGGGTGGGGCCCGGCTCACCGAGCCGGCCAGCGACCTCGCCCTGGCGGTGGCGATCGCGTCGGCCACCTTCATGAGCCCGCCGCCAGCCGGCGTGGTGGCGATGGGCGAGATCGGGCTTGCTGGGGAGCTGCGGCGGGTGCACGACATGCCGCAGCGGTTGGCTGAGGCGGCCCGCCTGGGCTTCTCCATGGCCGTCGTGCCGAGCGAGCACACCCGGCTCGGAGGACCTCGCCCCGGCTCGTCCGATCGGCTGGTCGAGGGGATGCGCGTCGTCGAGGCACCCGACGTGCACAGCGCTCTGGCGCTGCTGCACCTCACCGGGCGCACCAAGCATGCGCTCGAGGTGGTCGACCCCGGCTAGGATCAGGCGTCCCTCACTCTCGGGGCAGATCCGCGCCCCGCAGCACCGCACGATCACCGGAGGACCCCATGAGCGTCGACCGCAGCGAGGAGCAGCTTCGGCTGCGGGCGACCCTGGCCTCCACCGCTCCCGGCACCAGCCTGCGCGACGGCTTGGAGCGGATCCTGCGCGGTCGCACCGGTGCGTTGATCGTGATCGGCACCGACCGAGTCGTCGACTCCATCGCCACCGGCGGTTTCGCGCTCGACGTGCCCTTCACCGCGACCGGGCTGCGCGAGCTGGCGAAGATGGACGGCGGCATCATCGTCGACAACGACATCACCCGGATCATCCGGGCCGCGGTGCACCTGATGCCCGACCACTCGATTCCTTCCGAGGAGACGGGCACCCGCCACCGCACCGCCGAGCGCGTCGCCAAGCAGACCGGCTTCCCGGTGATCTCGGTGTCGCAGTCGATGCAGATCATCGCTGCCTACGTCGGTGACACCCGGCACGTGCTCGAGGACTCCGGCAAGATCCTCTCCCGCGCCAACCAAGCCCTGGCCACTCTCGAGCGCTACAAGCTGCGTCTCGACGAGGTCTCCAGCACGTTGTCAGCCCTGGAGATCGAGGACCTCGTCACGGTGCGCGACGTCGCCGTGGTGGCGCAGCGTCTCGAGATGGTCACCCGCATCGCCCGGGAGATCGAGGACTACGTGCTCGAGCTCGGCACTGATGGGCGACTGCTCTCGTTGCAGCTCGAAGAGCTCATCACCGGCGTCGACGCCGAACGCGAGCTCGTCATCCGCGACTACGTGCCCCCTGGCCGCAAGAGCAGGAGTCCCGAGTCGCTCCTGCTCAAGCTCGAGGCGCTCTCCCCTACCGAGCTGGTCGACCCTGCCTCTGCCGCACGCGTGCTCGGACTGGGCACCGGCGAGCACCTGGACGGCGCCGTCGCCCCACGCGGCTACCGACTGCTGGCCAAGGTTCCGCGCCTTCCCCCTGCGGTGATCGACCGGCTCGTCGACCACTTCGGCACCCTGCAGAAGCTGCTCTCTGCTGGCATCGACGACCTGCAGGCCGTCGATGGCGTCGGCGAGCTTCGCGCCCGCAGCGTGCGTGAGGGCTTGAGCCGCCTAGCCGAGTCGACGATCCTCGAGCGCTACGTCTGAGCGCAAGCGCTCGGCCGATACGCCGGGCCCCCCGGTCTCAGCCAGTCGTGCGCTGCGTCGCCTCTTCCCGGGTCGACCTCTGGGTTTTCTTCTTGGTTTTCTTCTGGGCTTGCTTCTGGGCTTGCTTCTGGGCCGACTTCTTCTGTTGCTTCTCCGAGGACTTCTTCTGCTGGGGCGCTGGTTCCGGCTCGGGAGCAGTCGGCGTTGCCAGGTCGAAGATCACGTACTCCGCCTCGCCGCCGTAAGAGGCTGCCGTGACGCGGTAGTCGCCGGGTGGTGCGTACGCCGTCAGCTGGGGGCAACCGTCGTCGGAACGGCGGGTGTTCCACCGGAACTCGTAGGTGGAGAAGACCGCAGCCCGGACCACGACAGGCAGCACGGGCAGCACGCCCGGGCACTCCCGGCTCGACCACACCTCGTCGTCGCCTACCGATACCCGCACGGCGAGGCTGTCCGCCGAGACCTGCCAGGTGCAGGCCGCGGTGGAGAGGGTGCGGAGCTTCAGGACCACGAGCGCCGTACGACCGGCTACCGCGCGCTCGACCGTGGGCGTGACCGCGATCTCGTCGTTGGCGCACGCCCCCTGAGGCTCAGCAAGCGCGGGTGCCGTGGGCCGGACGATCGTCGGCTCCGAGCGGGCGCCGTTCCTGCCCTGGCGACCTTTCTTGCCCTTCTTCCCACTCTTGCCGGCGGTCGGCCCCAGCACGCCCGTGCCATCGGCGACGCTGCTGGCGCCCTGGTCAGCTCCCGCGGTGGTGGCACGCACCCCCGCATCACGATCATCGCCGCCGCTCACGAGGTTGACCGCCATCAGCACCAGCGCCAGGACGACCCCGCCGACGAAGAGTCGGCGCCGCCAGTAGACCGCGGGAGACAGGGCTCCGCGGGTGGTCGAGGTCATGACAGCAGACGCTAGCCACCCGCCCCGCTCCGACGGCGGTGCCACTCCGTAGGGACAATTGCCGAGTGCCTCATGATGAATCCTCCGGACCCCGGGACCTCTCGAGCCTGCACGAACCAGTCCTGTCCTGGTATGACACGAACGCTCGAGACCTGCCCTGGCGGGGGGTCGAGGCATCCCCGTGGTCGGTGATGGTCTCTGAGTTCATGCTGCAGC
Organism: Nocardioides sp.; assembly: GCA_049586475.1. GTDB lineage: Bacteria > Actinomycetota > Actinomycetes > Propionibacteriales > Nocardioidaceae > Nocardioides. The sequence continues at coordinate 864 of JBAVCA010000334.1, read as the reverse complement.
AGACGCCCGTGGCACGGGTGCTGAAGGTGCACGAGGAGTGGTTGCGCCGGTGGCCGACACCGTCCGACCTGGCCCTCGCACCTTCGGGTGAGGCGGTTCGCTCCTGGGGCCGGCTGGGCTACCCCCGGCGCGCGCTGCGACTGCATGCTGCCGCCGTCGTGATCGCCGAGCAGCACGATGGAGAGGTCCCCGTCGACTACGCCGACCTCCTCGCTCTCCCTGGAGTAGGCGACTACACCGCGTCGGCGATCGCGTCCTTTGCCTATGGTCGGCGGCACCTCGTGCTCGACACGAACGTGCGCCGGGTCTTCGCCCGAGCCGTGAGCGGCGCCGAGTACCCGCCGACCGCGGTCACCCGGGCCGAGCGCGACGTCGGCACGGCGCTGCTGCCCGACGACCCGGCAACCGCGGCCACCTGGGCGGTGGCCGTGATGGAGCTCGGGGCCCTGGTCTGCACGGCGAGCAACCCTCGTTGTGCGGTGTGCCCGATCCGGGAGCGGTGCGCCTGGCTGCTGGACGGCAAGCCTGCCTACGCCGGACCGCCGCGCAAGGCCCAGACCTGGGCGGGCACCGACCGCCAGTGCCGTGGGCGGCTGCTTGCGGTGCTGCGTGACACCGAGGCCGCGGTGCCCAGGGCGCATCTGGATGCGGTGTGGGTCGACGAGACCCAGCGCGAGCGCTGCCTCGCGAGCCTGGTGAGCGATCGCTTGGCCGTCCGGGTCGACGAGACCGACACCTACATGCTGCCCTGAGCAGTCGATGTTCTCTCGGGTCGAGCGGACCCGACAGTGCCAGCCAGCCATCCGACGGCGATCCCCTACCGGCACACGCTGAAAAAGCGTCGACCCGCCAGCTGTGCTGGGG
>JBAVCA010000333.1:0-7414 GCA_049586475.1 Nocardioides sp. | reverse complement strand
ATCTACGACACCTTGGTGCGGCTGGCCCAGCCGTGGGTGATGCGCGCGCCGCTGGTCAACGGCCAGGGCAACTTCGGTTCGCCGGGCAACGACTCGGCCGCTGCGATGCGGTACACCGAGTGCCGGATGGCGCCGTTGGCCTTGGAGATGGTGCGCGACATCGACAAGGACACCGTCGCGTTCGGCCCGAACTACGACGGACGGTCTCAGGAGCCGGCCGTGCTGCCGGCCCGCTACCCCAACCTGCTGGTCAACGGCTCCGCCGGGATCGCGGTCGGCATGGCGACCAACATCCCCCCGCACAACTTGCGGGAGGTCGCCGATGGTGCGATGTGGGCCCTGGAGCACCCGGACGCCACCAAGGAAGAGCTGCAGGACGCGCTCATCGAGCGGATCAAGGGGCCGGACTTCCCCAACGGTGCGCTGATCGTGGGACGCGAAGGAATCGAGCAGACCTACCGGACCGGTCGCGGATCGGTCACCCAGCGGGCGGTCATCGAGATCGACGAGGACGCCAAGGGCCGGACCTGTCTCTCGATCACCGAGCTCCCCTACATGGTCAACCCCGACAACCTCGCGCTGAAGATCGCCGAGCTTGCCGACTCCGGCAAGGTGCAAGGCATCTCGGATGTTCGAGACGACTCCTCGGGTCGCACGGGCCAACGCCTCGTGGTCGTGCTCAAGCGTGACGCCGTGGCTCGGGTGGTGCTCAACAACCTGCTCAAGCACACCGAGCTGCAGACCAACTTCAGCGCCAACATGCTCGCCCTCGTGGACGGGGTGCCTCGGACCCTGTCGATCGACGCGTTCGTCTCCAACTGGGTCGCCCACCAGGTCGACGTCATCCAGCGCCGTACCCGCTACCTGCTCGCCGACGCCGAGCGTCGCGCGCACATCTTGCGCGGCCTGGTCAAGGCCCTGGACGCCCTCGACGAGGTGATCGCCTTGATCCGTCGCTCGCCGGAGGTGGACGATGCTCGGCAGGGGCTCATCGAGCTGCTCGAGATCGACGAGATCCAGGCGAACGCCATCCTCGACATGCAGCTGCGCCGACTGGCTGCCCTCGAGCGCCAGAAGATCATCGACCAGCTCGCCGAGATCGAGGTGGAGATCGCCGATCTCGAGGACATCCTGGCCGACGAGGCGCGGCAGCGCCGGATCATCGGGGAGGAGCTTGCCGAGATCGTCGCCAAGTACGGCAACGAGCGGCGCACCCAGATCATCGCTGCCGACGGAGACCTCTCCATGGAGGACCTCATCCCCGACGAGGATCTGGTCGTCTCGATCACTCGCGGCGGCTATGCCAAGCGCACCCGGGCCGACGCCTACCGCACCCAGAAGCGTGGCGGCAAGGGCGTGCGTGGCGCCACGTTGCGCGGGGACGACGTGGTCGAGCACTTCATCGCCACCACCAACCACCACTGGCTGCTCTTCTTCACCACCGCCGGGCGGGTCTACCGCACGAAGGCCTACAACCTTCCGGAAGCCTCCCGCGAGGCCAAGGGTGGCCACGTCGCCGGGCTGCTGAGCTTCCAGCCGGACGAGTCGATCGCACAGGTGCTCGCGATCCGCGACTACGACCAGATGCCGTACCTGGTGCTCGCCACTCGCAACGGCCTGGTCAAGAAGACGCGGCTGGGCGACTACAACAGCCCGCGCCAAGCCGGCGTCATCGCGATCAACTTCCGCGAGGACGACGACGAGCTGATCGGAGCCGAGCTGGTCGACGCCGACGACGACATCTTGTTGGTCTCGCGCAAGGGCTCCGCGATCCGCTTCACGGCCGGGGATGACCAGCTGCGCCCGATGGGGCGCGCGACCTCGGGCGTCACCGGGATGAAGTTCCGCACCGAAGCCGATGCGGTGCTGTCGATGTCGGTGATCCGCGCGGCGCAGATCGCGGTCGAGGAGGCCTCGGAGGACGCGATGGCCGAGGCCGACTTGAAGGTGCAGTACGTCTTCACCATCACCGACGGCGGGTTCGCCAAGCGCTCACGCATCAGTGAGTACCGAGTCACCAACCGCGGTGGTCTCGGCATCAAGGCGATGGCCCTGGCCAACGAGGATCGAGGCGGCTTGGTCGGCGGCTTCATCGTCGAGGACGGCGATGAGATCCTGTCGATCACCGCTGGCGGCCAGGTCGTGCGCAGCCCGATCAACGACGACTTCCGGGTCACCGGTCGCTCGACGATGGGCGTCAAGTTCGTGACTCCCAAGAAGGGTGACTCGGTTGCCGTGGTGGCCCGCTCGGTCGAGGCCAAGGTCGTCGACGAGGTCGCTGGTGAGGACGGCGCCGAGGGCGGCGACAGCACGGCTGAGCAAGGCGATGTTTCGGTCGATGCGGGCGCGAATGTCACAATCGAGGCCGACGCGGCCGCAGCGAGCGACGCGCCCGAGGCCGCAACGGGCCAGAATGACACCGACGCAGGTGATGTTGGGGAGGATGAGGGCTGATGACCGAGGTCTCCGGCGGTACGTCGAGCAAGGCCGCTAGTAGTGGCGCGCCCGGGTCCTCACCGGAGGCCAAGGGAGCGCAGGCTGGCGACACGGCCGTCCGCCCGGGCTTCGCCGAGCGGCTCCAGGCAAAGCTCGCCGCCGGCCTCGGCTCGGTGTCCGGTGATGCCGAGCAGGCACCCAAGCGAGCCCCGTCCGCAGCGTCCGCTCGCGGACCGCGGCGCGCTCGTCTGCGCCTGACGCGTATCGACCCCTGGTCGGTGATGAAGACGTCGTTCCTGCTCTCGATCGCGTTCGGGATCGTGACCGTCGTCTCCGTTGCAATGATCTGGAACGTCCTGGACACGGCCGGTGTCTTCGACTCCGTCAACCAGACGGTGCGTGACGTCGTCGATGACCAGTCGACCGCGACCTTCGACGTGCGCGACTACGTCGGCACCGACCGAGTGGTCGGCTTCACGATGCTCGTGGCGGCCGTGGATGTGGTTCTGATCACCGCCATCGCGACGCTGGGAGCGTTCCTCTACAACATGTCAGCCGCACTCCTGGGCGGTGTCGAGGTCACCCTGGCCGAGGACCACTGACCCAAGCCCTCCTCGAGCACCGCTCGGGCGCCACTCGGGCGCTGGTCGGGGTCAGCCCCATTTTGGGTCGGTCTCCCGGGCTGGGGTAATGTTCCCTCGCCGCCACACCCGGCGTGTTCACGGGCCTATAGCTCAGGCGGTTAGAGCGCTTCCCTGATAAGGAAGAGGTCGCAGGTTCAAGTCCTGCTAGGCCCACCCGTATGTTTGTCTGCACGACCCGGCCACCTTTCCCGACGAGTTCCGGAGCCACCACATGAAGAAGATCCTGCTGCTGGCGCTCGCTGCTGCCGGCGCCGTGCTGGCCCGCAAGAAGATGACCGAGGGGCGTGCTGAGCAGGCGCTGTGGGCCGAAGCCACCGACTCGGTCACCTCGTCTTCTTCCTGACTTTTCCGCAGTATCGGCAGTACCCGTGAGAACCGGGGGCCTTGGCGCAATTGGTAGCGCACCTGCTTTGCAAGCAGGGGGTTAGGGGTTCGAGTCCCCTAGGCTCCACACCGTCGAGATACCGGCCTGCACGGTCATGCGGCAGGGGACCATCGGCGGACTGCTCCGCGGCTCGCCTCAGTGCGGGCAGTCCCGCGCGCGGCGTGGTCACGCCTGGCAAGATGGCCCGGTGAGACAAGGAGTCGTCAGTGCGCTGCTCGGTTGCGCGCTCCTCCTGACCGCCTGCAGCGAGCCAGAACTCGTTCCGCAGCCGCCTCTGGACGGCGAGGCGGCGGCGCCGTCCTTCGATCCCGGCCTCGAACCTGCTGCTGCCGTGATGGCGCTGGTGCCCGAGGCGGCCACGACGCTTGTGGTCACTGACTACGACGAGCTGCGGTTCCGGCTCGGCGCGGGCGACCTCACGAGCGACTCGCCTGGCGATGACCGTCGCACATTCTGGAAGACGGTGGAGCGCGAGGCGGTCCTGCTGAGCCCCGGGTTGCTGCGACCCGTCGACCAGACGTTGCGCAGCGCCTACGGTTTCGGCCAGGACGACGTGAAGTGGGAGGCCCGCTTCGCCACCCCGACCGGCGAGGGATGGGTGATCGCGCTGAGCGCGGATGTGGACCTCGACGCGTTCCAGCGGGCGATCGATGGGGGTCAGGCGCCGGTCGCCGGGTCCACCATCGACCGGGCTCGCGCGCTCGTCTCGCTTGGCACGACCGAGGACGCCTCGACCAGCTGGGCTGCTGATCCCGATCGACTGGCCCTGGTGGGGGCATCAGCCGCCTCGACATACGTCGACAGCGCGTGCGTCCCGTATGGCGTCGCCTTCCCCGGCGGAGAGGAGTCCGACCTCGCTGCAGCTCCTTCCGCGGAGGTCAAGACGCTCGACGAGCTGGGGGCGTTCTCGGTCACCTTCGGTCTCGAGCTGATCACGGCGCGTCTCGGGGTGGTGCGCAACGACATGTTCGAGCGCGCACGCCTCCCAGAAATTCTGCCGCGGACCGACCCCGACTTCGCCATGGGCTACATCAAACCGGTGGCCGACCCCAGCGGGGGCCGGATTGGCTACCGGCTCGGCGACCCCCAGGTTGCGGCACGTCTTGCCCTCGAGCGGCGACTGCCCTTCGCGGTCTGCGCGAGCTGACTCCGCGGCGGAACTCGTAGATCCAGAGGCTGCCGAATCACCAAGGTCCGCGGTGGGCGAAGACCGGTACGGAACCTGACAGTCCCTTCAACATGATCCCGGGACGTGGATCCCACTCGTTTGCGTCGGTGACCGCGACAGTGCGTTCGTCGATGAGGACCTCGCCGTCGCCGGCGGCTGAGCAGAGCCGGGCGGCGAGGTTCACCGGGGTGCCTACGGCGGTGTACTCCAGTCGAGCAGCGGAGCCGATCGCGCCGACGGTGACGCGGCCGGTGGCAACGCCGACGCCGATGCCGAGCGGGTGCGGCCCGGTGGCCCAGCGGTCCAGCACCGGCCGCGTGACCTGGTGGATGCGCCGGGCGAGACGCAACCCGGCTGCGGCGTGATCTGGCTGCGGTAGCGGCGCGCCGATCAGGACGAGGATGCCGTCGCCGGCGTAGTCCTTGATAGTCCCGTCGACCTCGGCGACCGCGGTGCCGACGGTCTCGTAGTAGTCGTTGAGCAGGTCGATGACTGCCTGGGACGGCACACCCTCGGCGTAGGCGGTGAAGCCGCGCAGGTCGCAGGCGACCACGGTGAGCACTACCTCTCCGGGCCGCATCACGGTGGTTAGGCCGTCGACCCGGACCTGCTCGGCAACCTGGGGTGACAGGAAGCGGCTCAGGAATGCTCCCCGTTCGCCCTGGGTCACGGCATGCCGGTAGAGGCCGTAGAACGTCGTGAGCATGGCAACACCACCAAGGGCCAGCATCGACTCGGGCGTGCCGAACTGGGACCCGATCAGCAGGGGGGAGGCGATGAACGCACAGATCGCGCGGGTGCGTTCGCCGGGATCCAGCTGCTCGCGGACCAGCAGGAAGTAGGCGTACATGAAGAGGACCGTCATCAGCGCGAAGAGCGGTACGAAAATCCAGAAGCCCGTCGTCGCGCTCACTCCTGGCTCGAGCAGGTTGAGCACGACGTCGTTGAAGAGGGTCCCGGGCGAGACCAGCCCGACGACGGCGATGACGACGCCGAGCGAGACGATCGCGACCACCGCCGCATCGACTTTTTTGAGCAGCTCGGGGCGGGCGTGCGAGGTGGCCGCAAGGCCGCTTACGTAGGTCGCTGTCGCACCGATCGCGAGCGCCTCCAGCACCACGACCAGCCGCGCCAGCAGCTCAGCCCCGTCGCCGACCTGGCCAGCGACCTGAACGCTCAGCGGGAACAGCGGCGCGATGACGACGAACGCCCAACCGATTCCGAGATTCGCTCTCGTGCGCTCGCCACCTGCCAGCATCATCACGCCGAGTCCGAACACGATTGACCCGAAGACGATCGTCGCCAGGAGGGTGTCGTGGGCTGGACCCATGGCGGGCAGCCTATCCGCCGGCGAGCCCGCGGTCGCTGGGGAAAAGCACCCGGGCAGGACCCGGTTGCCGCCAGACAGTGCATCAGGTCGGCCGCGAGACCGGCAGGACACCTCGAGCTCACGATCCTGCCCCACCTCGGCGCCGGCGGCCATCCACGCGGCGGTCTCCGTAGGCTGGGGGGGTGCGCCGCTACCTGACTCCGAGGATGGTGGGCGCGCACGTGCTGGCGCTGCTCAGTGTCGGTTTCGCCGGCGGTCTGGGCTTCTGGCAGTACGAGGCATGGCAGGCCACCCGCGCGGCGGAGGCGGTAGACCTGACGCAGAGCACCCCTGTCGCCCTGCTGGACCTGATGGGTCCCGACGACCCGTTCCCAGGAGAGCGGGTCGGGCAGCCGGTGACGGTGAGCGGGACCTGGCTCCCCGACGGGACCGTCTTCGTCGGCGGCCGTGAGCACGAAGGCCGTGAGGGCTACTGGGTGGTGACCCCGTTGACGACGGGGACCGCCGACGATCCGGCGCTGCCGGTCGTGCGCGGCTGGGTCGAGAGCCCCGCTGCAGCCCCTGCTGCTCCGAGCGGGACGACGGAGCTCCAGGGTCTGCTGCAACCCTCCGAGGGCACCGGCGCCCTCGACCCCGATCCCCTCGACGACGTCTACCCACAGCTGCGGATCGCCGACCTGGTCCAGCGGGTCGACAACGACCTCTTCAGCGCTTACGCCGTGCTGCAGGACGCCGGGTCACCATCCGACGGGGCAGCCGGGACCCTGGTGAGAGCTGACGTCGAGCAGCTGCCCTCACCTGGCGCCTTCACCGCGTTGCGTAACCTGCTCTACGCCGTGGAGTGGTGGGTCTTCGGGGCGTTCGCGCTCTTCATCTGGTGGCGCTTCGTCACCGAGGAGCCGCGGGAGCCGGTGCCCGCGCACCCGGTAGCGTTCGACACGTGAGCCCCGAGATCGCGACCCCGCTGAAGGCCTACCGGACCATGGCGACCGTGGTCGGTGTCCTGCTCGTGGTGCTGATCCTGGTCGGCGTCCCGCTGAAGTACCTGCTGGAGGACGGCTCCGGCGGTCAAGAGCTGGGAGCGTGGATCACCAGCTACCTCGGGGTGGCTCACGGTTGGCTCTACATGATCTTCCTCGTCGCCGCTTTCTGGCTCTCACGGCGCGCGGACTGGGACATCGCGTTCACCGCCGTCACGCTGGTCTTCGGGACCGTGCCGCTGCTGTCGTTCTGGGCCGAGCGTCGAGCCACTGCCCGAGTGACGTACGAGTTCGACCCGGCTGAGCCGCACATCCCCTGAAGTCAGACCCGCCCCGGCAGCTGATGCTCCGGGGCGGTCCTGGACGTGCTGGACGTGCGGGTCGCGCTGACTACTTGGCGGCGCCGCCCTCGCGGTCGATCTCGACGACCTCGGCGGGCTGATCGGGCGTCGTGACTGCGTGCGGCGCCTC
>JBAVCA010000332.1:0-4921 GCA_049586475.1 Nocardioides sp. | reverse complement strand
ACCACTGGATCACGGGTCGTCGCCATCACCGGCGGCGCTCGAGGGATCGGCTACCACACAGCAAGGGAGCTCATCAGGCGTGGTCACCGCGTCGCGATCGGCGACATCGACGAGGTGCAACTCAAGTCTGCCGCCGAGGACCTCGGGGTCGAGGTGGCCGTTCGGCTGGATGTCACCGACCCGGAGTCGATCGCCTCCTTCCTTGACGTCACCGAGGGAACGCTCGGCGCCATCGACGTCCTCATCAACAACGCCGGAGTGATGCCGACCGGACATACTCACGAAGAAGCCGATGACGTCACCCGGCGTCAGGTGGAGATCAACATCTTGGGTGTCATCTTCGGCACCAAGCTCGCACTGCAGCGGATGCTGCCGCGCCGCCAGGGGCACATCATCAACACGGCCTCGCTCGCAGGCGAGCTCCCCGTCCCGGGTCTGGCGACCTACTGCGGCACCAAGTTCGCCGTCATCGGTTTCACCGAGGCCGCCAGGCTGGAGTACCGCAAGTCGGGTGTCACCCTGTCCACGGTGCGCCCGACCTTCACCAACACCGAACTAGTGGCCGGGACGAGTGGAGCCAAAGCCATGCGGAACGCGGAGCCCGAGGAGATCGCGCGCGCGACAGCGGCGCTCATCGAGCGACCACAGCCGTTCGTGCGCGTGACACGCGTGGCGGGCTCCATGGTCGCGGCCATGAAGTTCGTGCCCGAGCGGCTCGCAACCCCGCTCGGCGCGTTCCTCGGGACCGACACGGTCTTCCTCGACCGGGTCGACCACGCTGCCCGCCAGGCTTACCTAGAGCGGGTCAGCAGAAGCTGAGCTGCGCATGGGTAGGTTCAGACGCTGCCCTGGACGCTGACGAGCAAGTGGACCGCTGCGAGCACACAGGTGATCGCAGCGGTCCAAGGTCACTCCCAGTCCGTGTCGGGGCCCCGATGCCCTGCAGGTGTCGTGCCGTCGCTCGGCAGGACAACCGCAGGATTCGCCGGGGCGATGGGGGCCTGTCGTTCATAGGCGGCTCCGAGTAGCGGGCGCTCGTCAAGATCGCCCTTGTTCGGCCACAGCGAGGCGGCACGTTCGGCCTGGGCGGTGATCGTCAGCGACGGGTTGACCCCCAGGTTGGCCGAGATGCTCGAGCCGTCGACGACGTAGATCCCGTCATGGCCGTACAGGCGGTGGTAGGGATCGATCACCCCCGTCTCGGGGGAGTCGCCGATGATGCAGCCGCCGATGAAGTGCGCGGTCATCGGGATGTTGGCAATCTCGCCGGTGGATCCGCCCGCGACGCCGTCGATCTTCTCGGCGACGCGATGAGTGACCTCGTTGCCCACGGGGATCCACGTCGGGTTTGGTGCCCCGTGGCCGGGTCCGGAGGTGATGGTGGGCCGGCCGAACAGATTCCTCTTCGTCCGAACCGTGATCGAGTTGTCGAGAGTCTGCATGACCAGCAGAATGACGGTCCTTTCCGACCAACGCCGCGGGCTGAACCATGTCAGGTGCGAGGGGTCGGTCGCGATCGTCCTCAACCATCGCCACCAACGGGGCCCGGGGCCATCACCGTCGGTGAGGGCGGTCTGAAGCAGTGACATGGCGTTGCTGCCCTTGCCGTAGCGAACGGGCTCGATGTGGGTGAACTCGTCGGGATGGATCGAGGAGGTGATGGCGACACCCCGGGTGTAGTCGCTCGACCGATTGCGGGATTTCGCGCCGAGAATCGCTTCGGAATTCGTGCGAGTGAGCATGCCGAGTCGATCGGAGATGTGGGCGAGCGACCCAGTTGACTTGAAGCGGTGCAGCATCTTTTGAGTGTTGTAGGTCCCGGCTGCGAAGATCACGTGTTCGGCCGTGAACGTCTCTCGGTTCGTGCGACGGCGGGCGGATTTGCCCGTGCGCACAGTGTCGGCGAAGTAGCCGCCGCCACGTCGCGGGCGTACATCGACGACCGTGGTCAGCGGGTGCACCTCTGCGCCGAGTTTCTCGGCGAAGTACAAGTAGTTCTTGTCCAAGGTGTTTTTCGCGCCGACCCGGCACCCGGTCATGCACGACCCACACTGGGTGCAGCCCGTACGGCGTGGCCCTGCGCCTCCGAAGTACGGGTCGTCGACCTCCTTGCCGGGCTCACCGAAGAAGACCCCGACCGGTGTCAAGGTGAAGCTGTGTCCGACCCCCATGTCCCTGGCGACGTCCAGCAGCACCTCGTCCGACGGTGTCATGTGGGGGTTCTCGACGACGCCGAGCATCCAGCGTGCCGTCTGGTAGTGAGGGTCGAGCTCTGCGCGCCAGTCGGTGATGTGGGCCCACTGAGGGTCGTTGAAGAAGGGCGCGGGCGGCTGGTACAGGGTGTTGGCATAATTGAGTGAGCCCCCGCCCACGCCGGCTCCGGCGAGGATGACGACGTCACGGAGCAGGTGGATGCGCTGGATGCCGTAGCAGCCGAGTTTCGGTGCCCAGACGAAACGTCGAGCGTCCCAGGACGTGGCCGGGAGTTCGTCGGTGGTGTATCTCTTGCCGGCCTCCAACACCCCCACGCGGTACCCCTTCTCTGCAAGGCGCATCGCAGTGACCGAGCCCCCGAAGCCTGAGCCGATAATGAGGACGTCGTAGTGATTCGAACTCATGGGTGGGTCCTCTCGAGCGGATTGTGTCGGTGATGGGGGGGTGTGTCCGTTGTTGTGCCCGCTCTCCGGATCTTGGTCGCCCCGAGAGGTGTGCGACTGCGACGTGGAGTCGCGCGAGGGATGGCGATTCGGTTGGGATCAGCGCCAGGACGGACTCGGGCCGTTTCAGCGATGTCGACACGCAGTCGGTCGCAGCTACTCCCGTCCTGCGGCGATGAGGCAAGGTCCCACATTCGGTAACCTCCCGTCTTGTGCGCATGCTCAATTCTCGGCAACCACGCCCGGACCCGCGCACAAGTTCCGACGCTGCGACGCCGGAGTCGCCCGGATGGTGCCGGTCGGCCGAGGTTCGTGGTTCGGGAGTGCGGGCTCGCAACGAACGGCTTCACGATGTCCGAGCTGCCCGCGTAGATCTGGGACACACACAGGTCGGCCCACACGCGACCGATGCGGGTAATCGTTCACGCAAGCTTCCCGCAAGGCATCTGGGTCTGTGTGATGGGCATGCTGGTCGCCGCCGTCATCTGGTGGCTGGATCAGCGCCCGACGAGTCGATGGAGGTCGTGGCCGAGCGGCTGTCACGTCATGTTCGTGCTCCAAGACGCGGTGACTCGCCGCGGCATCGTTCTTGATCCCGTGGTCGAGCTCGAGCCGTTCGTCCCCGAGTGAGACATCAGTTTTGAGTCCGGTCCACACCTTGCTCGAAGTGCTCGTGGCTGACGATGATGAAGGTCGCATGCGCGGTCGCGAGCTTGTCGCCGTCCAGACTGGATGCTTCCGCGTTCACCTCGATGCGTCGTCCCGCCCGCTCTCGAACACGAGCCGTGAACTCGTAGTCGGTCTCGAGCAGGATCGGGCGGAGGTACTCCACTGACAAGGATCGAGTCACCGCGAGCTCTCCCACGCGATAGAGCAGAAAGCCGAAGAGGTCGTCGAACACCGCTGCCACCATGCCGCCGTGGGCGATCCCCGGCGCGCCTTCCTGTCGGGGGTCGAAACGATGCACTGAGCGCACGCCCCCCTCGGTGGCATCGACTTGCAACGCCAAGCTCGCGGGATTTTCCGGTCCACACCCGGCACAGGTGGGGGAGTGGGAGGGAAGGCGACCCCGTGTGGACTCTGCGGCACCGGACATTCCACGTATCCAGGTCTCCAACGTCGTTGCCTCGGCCCCGGGCTCGGCCCCGGAGCCCGCGACGCCCTGCTCGACCACGCCGTCGATGTGCTGGAAAGAGTCACTCATGGATGGGCTCCTCGTAGTTCGGTCGGGCTTGACTGAGAGACACAAAGTTCGTTTGTTCACCGGCCGTAAGAATGTTGATTCTGTGTTCACCACTTGCCTTCCGAGGTGCCCGCACCGGTGCTCGTGGAGACCATGGGCGTGGTGTATTCAGGGGCTGGCTCGAGTGGCACCCCGCTGCGTGGAAACCCCTGCGCGCGTGGTCTCTGTGCTTCGACGCGTGCTCAGTGGCCGAAGGTTGCGTCTGGCGTGCGCTGTCTGTCGGCGCTAGTCATCATTGTTGGCCCGTAGGTATCGAGGAGGGTGTTCATCATCTGCTCAAACGGGAGGTCGAGGCACATCCCCCGCTCACGGACGTACTCCATGTGGCGTTGCCCAGCTCCGTCGTTGGCGTGGAGTAGCGCATCCTGCGTGCCGTCGAACTCCAACGGTGGGACGCCGAACCGCTGGCACAGTTCGGAGTTGAAGGCAGGGGAGGCTTTGCGCCACTGACCGTCGACGTATACCCCGCACCACCCGTGGTAGACGAAGAGGTCCGTGCCCATGAGAGCCAGGAGGGCTTTGCTGTTGAGGTGGTTGCGCACGTCCGAGAAGCCGAGCACGGCGGGGACGCCGATGGCTCGGAGGCTGGCGGTGAGAAGGATCGCCTTCGGAACACACCATGTCGGGCCGCCGTCCAAGATGGCGCTGGCGCGGTAGTCGTCGCGGTCGGACGTGACGCTGTACGGGTCGTATCGGAGGCGATCTCGTACCTCGGTGAACAGGAGTTGGATCTGCTCGCGGGGGTCCCGGGCGCCGAAGGTGACGGTCGAGGCGAAGTCGCGGATGGCGGGATGGTCGCTGTCCACGAACTGTCCCGGAGCCAGGGCCTCGCGCGGGGTTGCGTGGTCGGCCATCAGGCGCCGACCCTGGCGTCCTGGGCTGTTCCGGCGCGACCAAGCGCTTGGACCAGCTCGCGCTCGAGCGAGGGAAGTGCGGCGGCGGCCCTGGCAGCAGCTTCAGCACGTCCAGCCGGTGCCCCCTCCCGACGGGCCAGGGAGGCGACCTCCGACCAGGCCTCGGC
>JBAVCA010000331.1:0-13112 GCA_049586475.1 Nocardioides sp. | reverse complement strand
GGCGGCAACGGCGGCAACGGCGGCAACGGGAACGCTGGCGCAGACGGCAGTGGCGGCACAGGCCGCGAAACCGGGGAGGGCCGGCGTGGCGCAGGTGTCATCCCGCTCGGGAGGCCGGACACCGGATTCGGCCCGCATTCGGCCCCCGCTTTGAGCCTCGCGTCGAGCCCAGGGTCTGGCCCGGTGTCGGCACTCGCGTCGCCCTTGGCGTCGAGCTCGGCGCCGCGAGCTCCGCTCGGGTGGCTGTGGGCAGCGATCGCGCTGGCGGCGATGGCTGTGATGAGTGCGGGCGCCTCCTTCGGCCACACCGCCGCGGCTCGCCGGCCGCGGCGACGATGAGGCCCGGGCCGGGGATCGGCCGCACGGACCTGGCCAATAGCAAGGTTCCTTTCCTACGGGGGGTCGCTGCCTGCTGCCTGCTCGCCTCCCTGGGTTGCGCCTACCTCGCGACCCAGCAGGAGTCGGCTTCGCTCGGGCCGACCCGGAGCGACATCAGCCTCCCGACCGGACTCGACGCCGGGCCGGTGTTGCCTGCGGCAGCAACACCGCTCGACGCCTCGTTGAGCCAAGCCCTGGCCGAGACGCCGAGCACCGTCGGTCGACCGGCGCGGCTGCTGATCCCGACCATCGACGTGGCGACCCGCCTGAGTCGTCTGGGTCTCCGGGCGGACTCCACGGTCCAGGTGCCCACGTACCCTGACCGCGCCGGGTGGTATCGCTACGGCACCAGGCCCGGGGACGCCGGCGCGGCTGTCATCCTGGGGCACGTCGACTCGGTTGAGGGCCCCGCCGTCTTCGCACGACTGGGCACGCTCGCGCGCGGGGACTCGATCTTGGTCGTGCTCGCGAGCGGCCGGCGAGTCGAGTTCCGCGTCCGAGCAGTGCGCACCTACCTCAACGACGACTTCCCGGCGCGCCGGGTCTACCGGGGTGGAGGCGACCACCACGCCCTGAACCTGGTCACTTGTGCCGGCGAGTATCGCAGCGACGCCGGGGGCTATCAGTCGAACGTAGTGGTCTTCACTCGCCAGGTCAGAGCCTGACGATCAGCCCGTCGGGGCCGACCTCGACCCGTACCGAGCCGCCGTCGACGATCTCGCCGCCGATGAGCAGCCGAGCGAGCGGATCGCCGATGGTCGACTGGATCAGGCGTCGTAGCGGCCGGGCGCCGTACGCCGGGTCGTAGCCGGTGTCGGCGAGCCAGCGCTTGGCCTCGTCGGTCACCACGATCGAGATCCGCCGGACAGCCAGGCGCCGCTCGAGCAGGTCCAGCTGGAGATCGACGATATGGGTCAGGTCCTCCTTGCTGAGCGCGTCGAACTGCACCACCTCGTCGAGCCGGTTGAGGAACTCCGGCTTGAAGGACTGCCGCACCACCGCGAGCACCGACTCGCGCTTGGTCGCCTCGTCCAGGCTCGGATCGACGAGGTAGTGCGAGCCGAGGTTGCTGGTGAGGATCAGCAGAGTGTTGCGAAAGTCGACCGTGCGGCCCTGACCGTCGGTGAGCCGACCGTCGTCGAGCACCTGGAGCAGGATGTCGAAGACCTCTGGGTGCGCCTTCTCGACCTCGTCGAGCAGCACCACGGAGTAGGGCCGGCGGCGGACCGCCTCGGTGAGCTGGCCACCCTCGTCGTAGCCGACGTAGCCGGGAGGGGCGCCGACGAGCCGTGAGACAGAGTGCTTCTCGCCGTACTCGCTCATGTCGATCCGCACGATGGCGCGCTCGTCGTCGAAGAGGAAGTCGGCCAGAGCCTTGGCCAGCTCGGTCTTGCCGACACCGGTGGGGCCGAGGAAGAGAAAGGAGCCCATCGGTCGGTCGGGGTCGGAGATGCCGGCGCGCGAGCGGCGTACGGCGTCGCTCACCGCGACCACGGCGGCGCGCTGGCCGATGAGGCGCTCACCGACGACGTCCTCCATGCGAAGCAGCTTGGCGGTCTCACCCTCGAGCATCCGTCCGGTGGGGATGCCGGTCCAGGCCTCGACGACGTCGGCGATCTGGGCAGCGCCGACCTCGTCGCCGACCAGCGGCTCGACATCCGCGCCGGCTGCCTTCTCCTGCGCGGCGACGTCCTCGATCTGCGCCTCGAGGCTGGGGATGCGGCCGTAGAGGATCTCGCTGGCCTTCTCGAAGTCGCCCTCGCGCTGGAGCCGCTCGGACTCGATGCGGAGCTGATCGAGCTGGCGCCGCAGCTCGCCCTCGCCCTCGAGCGTGGCTTTTTCCTGCTCCCACCGGGCCTCGAGACCGCGCAGGTCCTCCTCGCGGTCGGCAAGCTCGGCGCGGAGCACGGCGATCCGCTCCACCGAGGCGTCGTCGGATTCCTTGGCGAGCGCGAACTCCTCCATCTTGAGCCGGTCGACGCGGCGGCGGAGCTCGTCGATCTCCTCCGGGGAGGACTCGATCTCCATCCGCAACCGGCTCGCGGCCTCGTCGACGAGGTCGATGGCCTTGTCGGGCAGCTGCCGGCCGGGGATGTAGCGGTCAGAGAGCGTGGCAGCAGCGACCAGGGCCGCGTCGGTGATGCGGACGCCGTGATGGGCCTCGTACTTCTCCTGGATGCCGCGCAGGATCTGGA
This sequence comes from Nocardioides sp., assembly GCA_049586475.1. GTDB lineage: Bacteria > Actinomycetota > Actinomycetes > Propionibacteriales > Nocardioidaceae > Nocardioides. The sequence goes on along the minus strand of JBAVCA010000331.1, from coordinate 10,539 downwards.
TGGTGTCCTCGACGCTCGGCTCCCCGACGAAGACCTGCTGGAAGCGACGCTCGAGGGCGGGGTCCTTCTCGATCCGCTCGCGGTACTCATCCAGGGTCGTGGCGCCGATCATGTGCAGCTCACCTCGAGCCAGCATCGGCTTGAGCATGTTGCCGGCATCCATCGCGGAGTCACCGCCGGCGCCCGCGCCGACCACGGTGTGCAGCTCGTCGATGAACGTGATGACCTGCCCGCCGGCGTCCTTGATCTCCTCGAGGACGGCCTTGAGCCGCTCCTCGAACTCGCCGCGGTACTTCGCCCCGGCAACCATCGCGGCCAGGTCCAGGCTGAGCACCCGCCGCCCCTTCAGGCTGTCGGGGACGTCGCCGTCGACGACCCGCTGGGCGAGGCCCTCGACGACGGCGGTCTTGCCGACGCCCGGCTCGCCGATCAGCACCGGGTTGTTCTTGGTACGGCGGCTGAGCACCTGGATCACCCGCCGGATCTCGGCGTCGCGGCCGATGACGGGGTCGAGCTTGCCGTCCTGGGCCGCGCCGGTGAGGTCGACGGAGTACTTCTCCAACGACTCGTAGGTCGCCTCCGCGTCTTGGCTGGTGACTCGGCGGTTGCCGCGCACCGCCGTCAGGCTCTCACGCAGACCGGACCCGCTGAGGCCGGCGTCGAGGAGCACCTGCTGAGCGCTCGACTCCGTGCCCGCCAGGGCCACCAGGAGGTGCTCGGTGGCGACGTAGTCGTCCTTCATGCTCTGGGCGAGGTCGAGCGCACCGGCCAGTGCGCGGGTCAGCGCCGCGGAGGCTGCGGGCTGCTGGACGGTGGCGCCGCTGGCCGTGGGCAGCCGCTTGAGGACCGCATCGGCCTGGGCGGTGAGCAAGGCGGCGTCCACGCCGGCCTTGGTGACCAGGGTGCGTGCGGTGCCCTCGCCATCACTGAGGAGGGCGGCGAGGAGGTGGATCGGCTCGACCGCGCTGTGCCCACCGGTGGTGGCGCTCAGCTGGGCGGTCTCGATGGCCTCGCGGCTGCGGGTGGTGAACTTGTCGGCGCCGAATGCGCTCATTGGGTGCTCTCTTCCTGCTGGGCCCCGGACCGAGGGCAAGGTGCGTGCTGCTTGTACAACGACCACAGAGTTGAGTCTGTTCCACTCAACTCTATGGAACGTGCCTGGCCCGCGCCTACGGTGGGACCGTGTCCACACCCAGCCTGCGCTTGCGGGCCACCACTGCGCTCTTGGCCGCCGTGCCGGACGCCCTCGTCACGCACGCCTTCACCCACCCTCCCCGACGTCGCCGTAGGGCCCTGGTGCCCCGCGCGATCACGCATCGCCATGACGTGACCGAGACGAAGGTGGGGATCGGACGACTCGCCACCGTTGCTCCCCGCGGTAGTACGAGCCAAGGGCACCTGGTCTTCCTGCACGGGGGGGCCTATGCGCTCCAGGACCTTCACTGGCCCTTCCTGAAGCTGCTGCTCAACCGCGGGTGGACGGTCTCCCTGGTCGACTACCCGCTCCTTCCCGAGCACACCGTGGACGACACCGTGCCCATGGTCGTGGCCGCCTGGGAGCACCTTCTCGCTGCCCACCCCGGCGAGGGGCTCTGCCTGGCTGGTGACTCCGCGGGCGGTGGCTTGGCGCTGGTGCTGCTCCAGCGCCTGCGCGATCTCGGACGGCCGCTCCCGTCCGCGACCGTGCTGCTCTCCCCGTGGGTCGACCTGGTGCTCGAAGACCCCGCGACCCGTGCCCTCTCGCGCCGCGACGTGGTGCTCCCGCTCACCGGGCTGTCGCGCGCAGCAAGGCTGTATGCCGGCGACCGCGATCTCGCCGACCCGTGGCTCTCGCCGATCAACGGAAGGCTCCACGACCTCGGCCGCATCCAGGCCTGGGTCGGCACGGCGGAGATGTTCCTGCCGCAGTGCCGCCTGCTCGCCGACCGCGCCGCTGCGGCGGTCGGCACTGAGCTCGAGCTGCACCTCGCACACAAGCTGCCCCACGACTGGGTCCTTTTCCCCGTGCCCGAGCGCGGCCTCCTGGTCGAGGAGATGCTGACCTTCCTGGCCGGCACCTGAGCCGCCAACAGCGGCCACCGCTCAACCGAGGCTCGCCTCGTCGCCGATCGCCTGCGCCTTGGCCCAGCGGTAGTCGGCCTTCCCCGACGGTGAACGCTCGACCTTGTCGACCCGGACGATCGCCTTGGGCACCTTGTAGCCGGCGACGTGGGTGCGGCACACGGCCAGCAGGTCGTCGTCGGTGCAGTCGACCCCGTCGTGCAGCTCGATGACTGCGACCACCTCGCTGCCCCATCGCGCCGACGGGCGGCCGACCACGATCACGTCGCGCACCGCACCATGCTCGGTCAGTGCCCGCTCGACCTCCTCGGCGAAGATCTTCTCGCCGCCGGAGTTGATCGTCACGCTCTCGCGGCCGAGCAGCAGGATCCGGCCGTCCTCGAGCACGTCGGCGCGATCGCCGGGCACCGACCAGCGCACCCCGTCGATCGTCGGGAAGGTACGCGCAGTCTTCTCGGCGTCGCCGAGGTAGCCGAGCGGCACCCGGTCGCGTCGGGCCAGCCAGCCACCTTGCTCGCCAGGCTCGAGCACCCGCGTCATGGAGTCGTCAACGACCGCCGTGTCCGCCTGCGGGGTGAAGGTGGCCGCCTCCACCTCCGCGCCGTTCAACGACATCGAGCTCATCTGGAGCCCGGTCTCCGAGGACCCGGCCGAGTCGAGCAGCACGATGTGCGGCAGCGCCTGGAGGATCCGCGCTCGCACGCCGGGCGTCAGGGGCGCGCTGCCGTTGTTGATCGCAGCCAAACCGCTCAGGTCGTACGGCGCGTCCGCGGCGCACGCGCGCTCGACCTCCTCTACCAGCGGCAGCGCGACAGCATCACCGACCACGGGGATGCTCACCACCTTCTCCCGCACCGCCACGGTGAGGGCGTCGGCCGCATCGAAACGATGCACGTCGTCGGGGATGACGATCTTGCCGCCGCCGGTGATCATGTGGAAGGTCGCCCACTGCGCAGCGCCGTGCATGAAGGGCGGGATCATCAGCACGGTCATCCCGCCGTTCGAGGCCACGGCGTGCTCGGCGATCGCCTCGTAGGACGCGAAGGGCTCCGTGGCGCCGAAGACGGTGCCGCCCATCGACGAGACGTAGATGTCATCGTGGCGCCACAGCACGCCCTTCGGCATGCCGGTGGTGCCGCCGGTGTAGAGGATGAACAGGTCGTCACCGCTCGGCGTCGGCATCCCCTGCTCCGGGGCCGGCGTCGCGAGCACCGACTCGTAGTCCACCGCGCCCGGGAGCAGCGGGTTGCCGCTGCCGTCGGCGACCTGGATCAGGACTCGCAGGTGCGGCAGCCGGTCGCGGATCGCGGCCACGTTCGGGGCGAACTCTGCGTGATAGACCAGCGCGGTCGTACCCGCATCGCTGAGCAGGTAGGCGAGCTCGTCGGTGACGTAGCGGTAGTTGACATTGAACGCGGCCACGCGGGCTCGGTAGGAGCCGACCATCGACTCGAGGTACTCGTTGCCGTTGCGCAGGTAGACGCCGAGGTGGTCTTGGCCGGACTCGTGCCCGGCCAGCGAACCCCCGGGCGTGCGCTCGGTGCGGCATCCCAGCCCCTGCGCCACCAGGTGGTGGGCAAGGCCGTCGATGCGTGCGTTCATCACGGCGTACGTCAGGCGGCGCTCGCGCCAGACCATCACCTCCTGGTCGGGCACAGCCCGGGCGACCGTGTCGAAGACCGTCGAGAGATTGAAGTGTGCGTCCTGGAGCATGCCCGTAAACTAGAACCCGTTCCACCGCTCGGCAAGGGCACCGTGTGGTCCCGATCACTTCTTGACGCGTGTCAAAAGTACGTCGTACAGTGGCTGACGTGACCCAGACCACCACCAGTCCAACGACCCCCACCGGGCAATCAACCAGGCTCCCCACCACCGCCGTCATCGGCGCCGGGATCAGTGGTCTCACGTCGGCCAAGATGCTCCTCGACTACGGCGTTCCGGTGACGGTCTTCGAAGCTTCCGACCGGGTCGGTGGCAACTGGGCATTCGACAACCCCAACGGGCACAGCAGCGCTTACCGCTCGCTGCACATCGACACCTCCAAGCACCGACTGTCCTTCAAGGACTTCCCGATGCCGGAGCACTACCCCGACTTTCCGCACCACACGCTGATCAAGGACTACCTCGACTCCTACTGCGACGCCTTCGGGATCCGCGAGCACATCGAGTTCAAGAACCGCGTGATGCACGCCGAGCGGTTGTCCGGCGGTGGCTGGGAGCTGCTCGACGAGCAGGGCGACCGTCGCTACTTCGACTTCCTCGTGGTCGGCAACGGCCACCACTGGGACCCGCGGATGGCCGACTTCCCCGGCGAGTTCACCGGGGAGTCGATCCACTCCCACCACTACATCGACCCCTACGACCCGCTGGACTTCACCAAGAAGAAGATCCTCGTCGTCGGACTGGGCAACTCCGCCGCGGACATCACCGTCGAGCTCTCCAGTCGGTCGCTGCAGAACGAGGTCACCCTCTCGACCCGCTCCAGCGCGTGGATCGTGCCGAAGTACACCGGCGGACTGCCGGCCGACAAGTACTTCGTCACCACGCCCTACCTGCCCCTGGCGTGGCAGCGGAAGTTCCTGCAGAAGATGCAGTTCATGGCCGGCAGCAACCCCGAGCTCTACGGCCTGCCCAAGCCCAACCACAAGTTCTTCGAGGCGCACCCGACCCAGTCGGTGGAGCTCCCCCTGCGACTCGGGTCCGGTGACGTGACGCCGAAGGGCAACGTCTCACGCCTCGACGGTCGCACGGTGCACTTCGAGGACGGCACGAGCAGTGACTTCGACGTGATCGTCTACGCGACGGGCTACAACATCACCTTCCCCTTCTTCGACGAGGACTTCTTCAGCGCTCCCGACAACGCCATCCCGCTCTTCAAGCGGATGTTCAAGCCGGGCCTCGACGACCTCGCCCTGGTCGGTTTCGCCCAGTCGACCCCGACCCTGTTCCCCTTCGTGGAGGCCCAGGCCCGCCTGGTCGCCGCCTACGCCACGGGCAACTACCGGTTGCCCGACGAGGCCACGATGGAGCGCGTCATCGTCGAGGACCAGCAGAAGTACACCGGCCACGTGCTCGACCGGCCCCGTCACACCCAGCAGGTCGACTACTTCATCTACGAGCACGACATGCGCACCAAGGAGATCCCGGCCGGCCGCAAGCGCGCCCTGAAGCACGGCCCGACGGTGTTGGCCGGCCGCAGCGAGCGCGAGTCGGTGGACACCGCAGCTCGGATCGGCGCGCGGTGAGCACCTCGCGCGAGAAGCACCACGCGCCGAAGGGCGACGAGCGCCGTGCCGCGCTGCTGGCTGCCCTCGACCACCACCTCCTCGAAGGCGACGGCGCCCTGGACTCGATCAACATCGCTGACATCTCGCGCCGAGCAGGGGTGACGCGTTCAGCCTTCTACTTCTACTTCGAGTCCAAGGCGGTGGCGGTAGCCGCTCTCTCCGAGGAGATGTACGACGCCTCACTCGCTGCCGCGGCCCACATCACCGATGCCGGGACTCCGGCCGAGAACATCGAGGCGGTCATCCGCACGCTCTTCGGCGCCTGGGAGAAACACCAGCACCTCTATCGCGCGATGCTCGACGCGCGCGCCACCAGCCCCGCGGTGCGCCAGATGTGGGAGTCCGACCGACTCTCGTTCGTGGCTCCGGTGGCGGAGATGATCCAGGCCGAGCGCACCGCGGGTCGAGCACCCGACGGCGCCGACGCCGTCCCTCTGGCCTCGGTGCTCCTGGAGCTGAACGACCGGATGCTCGAGCGGCTGTCCCTCGGCGGGCCGATCGACCGGGAGACCCTTGTCGAGACTGTCGTCTCGATCTGGTTGCGCTCCATCTACGGAAGCTCCCACGGTGGCTGAGACGCAGGTCCCGTGGCCTGCGGCCCAAGACCGCCCCACGACCACCGACGGCACAGGCACAGGCACCCAGCACACAGGCACCGACCACTCGAGCACTCACCGCACGAGCACCGACGAGAGGCACCACCCATGACCCCCGAGAGCGTCACCTTCTCCAGCGGCGGCGACACCCTGGACGCCTGGCACTTCGTCAGCACCAGCGACGCGTTCGTCTCCCCGGGCCCGCAGGGAGGACGGCCGGTGGTGGTGATGGCCCACGGCGTCGGCGGGACCAAGGACTCGGGTCTGCAGGCCTTCGCCGAAGGCCTGGCCGCAGGCGGCTGCGACGTGCTCGCCTTCGACTACCGCGGCTTCGGAGCCTCGGCCGGGCTGCCCCGGCAGACCGTCTCGGTCGCCGGTCAGGTCGACGACTACCGTGCGGCCGTCGAGGCCGCTCGCCTCCTGCCCGGGGTCGACCCGAGTCGGGTCGTGCTGTGGGGCGTCTCGCTCTCCGGCGGCCACGTCTTCGCGGTGGCCGCAGGCCGCGACGACATCGCCGCGATGATCTCGCTGACCCCGTTGGTCGACGGCGTTGCCGCCGGTCGCCACGCGCTCTCGAGCCACAAGAAGCGGGAGCTCGTGCGCAGCAGCGTCGAGGGATTCCGATCCAAGCTCGGCAAGGCACGGATGATGCCGGTCGTGGCGCGACCTGGCGAGCTCGGCTGCCTGACGCTCGAGGGCTCCCTGGAGGACTACACCGCGCTGGCCGGACCGACCTGGGTCAACAAGCTCGACGCCACCGTCGGCCTCGAGCTGGGCAACCACCGCCCTGCCAAGCTGGCCAAGCAGATCACCTGCCCGACACTGGTGCAGATCGCCGACTTCGACCGCAGCGCGCCGCCTCGGGCGGCGGCCAAGGCCGCCTTCGACGCTCGTGCGCTGGTGCGCCACTACCCCGGTGATCACTTCGACGTGTGGGAGGGCAAGCCGTACCACGTTGCCGCGGTCCAGCACCAGGTCGACTTCCTGACCCGCACCTTCGCTCCCGTGACGCAGCCCGTCGGCTGAGAGCCGGTGCACCACTACGACGTCCTGGTCATCGGCTCCGGGTTCGGCGGCAGCGTCACGGCGTTGCGGCTGACCGAGAAGGGCTACCGCGTCGGCGTCCTCGAGGCCGGTCGTCGGTGGAGCGACGAGGACTTCGCAACCCAGGGGTCGCGCGACCTGCTGTGGGCTCCGCAGCTCGGGATGTTCGGTCCGATGCGGCTCTCGATGATGGGCGAGATCTCGCTCTTCAGTGCCGTCGGCGTGGGCGGCGGGTCCTTGATCTACGCCAACACGCTCTACGAGCCGCACGAAGCCTTCTTTCGCGACCCGTCCTGGGGTCACCTCACCGACTGGCGCGCTGAGCTGGCGCCGTACTACGACCAGGCCAAGCGGATGCTCGGTGTCACGACGAACCCGCGGCTGTGGCCGGCCGACGAGGTGCTGCGCGAGGTGGCCGCCGACATGGGCGCGGCTGACACGTTCCGGCCGACCGACGTCGGGGTGCTATTCGACGAGGCCTCCCCCGGTCGCGCAGTGCCGGATCCGTTCTTCGGCGGCGCCGGACCGGAGCGCAACGCTTGCGTGCACTGCGCGCGCTGTACCTCGGGGTGCCCGTTCAACGCCAAGAACACGCTGCCGAAGAACTACCTCCACCTCGCCGAGGCCGCCGGAGCCGTCGTGCACGCCATGTGCGAGGCGATCGACGTACGACCCCAGGGCCCGCGGTATGTCGTGACCACCCGGCGGCCCGGGTTGCGCGGCCGCAGGGCCGAGGCCGCTCAGGAGCGGTTCACCGCCGACCAGGTCGTCTTTGCCGCCGCCGCCCGCGGTACCCAGACCCTGCTGCACCACCTGCGCGACAGCGGCGCTCTGCCCGAGCTGTCTCCGCGCCTGGGTGAGCTCTCCCGCTCCAACTCCGAGGCGATCGTCACCGTCCTTGCCCGCAAGCCGATGGGGTTTGCGCAGGGCGTGTCGATCACCTCGTCGTTCCACCCGGAGCCGCAGACGCACGTCGAGCTGTGCCGCAGCAACGAGATCCAGGACAAGGGCGCGATGCTCAACGTGCCCCTCGTCGACGGCGGCCCGCACCGGCTGCGGCGCTTCGTGACCGAGCAGCTCCGACGCCCCGGACCGCTGCTGCGCACTCGCCGGTTGAAGAACTCGTCCGCACGCACGCTCTCGCTGCTGGTGATGCAGTCCCTCGACAACTCCCTGACCTCCTACCTGCGACGCGGCAAGCTGCGCACCCGGGTCGGGGCAGGTGAGCCCAACCCGTCGTGGCTCCCGGTGGCCCACGACGTCGTCCGACGCTTCGCCGCCAAGCTCGGGGCCGACACCACGTCGCTGGCCAGCGACCTGGTCGGCACACCGGCCACTGCGCACTATGTCGGCGGCGCGGTGATCGGCGAGACGAGGACGACGGGCGTCGTCGACCTCTATCACCGCGTCCACGGCTATCCGGGGCTGCACGTCATCGACGGCTCGACGATCGGCGCGAACCTCGGCGTCAACCCGGCGCTCACCATCACCGCGATGGCCGAGCGGGCCGTGGCACTGTGGCCCAACCTGGGCGAGCCAGACCCACGACCGGCGCTCGGCGCGGCCTACGAGCAGGTGGCTCCGGTCTCGCCGCTCGCTCCAGCGGTGCCCGCCGACGCCCCCGCTGCCCTGGTGTGGCTCGGCTCTCCTGGCTGAGCAGCCTTACTGGATCCTGAGCGGCGAGCCCACCTGGAGCTCGCGCTGGATCGGGGTGAAGTCGGTGTAGCGCTGCCACAGGGAGTGCTTCCAGGGCTCGTGGCCGACCACGGCGTCGATGGCGTCCTCCAGCGAGCAGAACCGCAGCGTGCGCTGCTCCTCGGTCACCAGCAGCCCGGCAACCTTGCTCACGACAGCGCGGGCGCTCGTGTCGTGTCGGCTCGCGACCACAACGACGGCGTACTCGTCGTAGGTGCGGCGCCCGTCCGGCCCCCGCACCAGCTCGTGGGTGCGCTGCGCGAGCAGCTGGTGGTACCAGAACTGCAGGTTCCGACGGTGCTCCACAAGCTCGTCAGCCGCGCCCTTCTGCCAGCCACGAAGCTCGGTCTCGGCGACGTACTTCGCCCGCGCGGCACTGCCTTCGGGCGGAAGCGCCAGACCCTTGGAGAGGTCCTCGGCATAGATCATCTGGACGCCGATGAACCCCAGCCGGCCGGCGGGGAGGTCGTAGGTGACGAAGGCGTCGAAAGCTGAGGTTCCCAGAGGCTCCTCGCCGAGCTCAGCCGCGCTGGGGGCGTACCCGAGCCGGATGTCGGCCACCCGGGTCGCGTCGGGGGCAGCGGTCCGCACCCACTCCAGGAGCGCGTCCGGCTCGACCTTGCTGAGGTGCCCGAAGAAGTTGAAGCACAGCGGCTGCGAGGCCAGCAGGTTGCGTCGCAGTCGGTCTTCCTGGATCAGCGCCGGAGCGGTGTCGGGCCGCTCCTTGGCGTCGGCGTACGCCGCGACGGCCTCCTCCGTGATCAAGTTGGCGGTGACGCCGTCGACACTGTCCGGAAGCATCGTGGAGACGACCTGGTTGCGCTTCGGCTGGCGCTTGTCCGGCTGGACTGGGTGCAGGCGGCCCGCCTCCGGCAGCGCCAGACACTCCTGACGCCACCAGGCCTGTTGCAGACGCAGGCCGGCCTGCAAGGGGTTGTCCCCCTTCACCAGCCAGCGCTCGTCGTGCCACGGGGTCGATGCGTCCAGCGAAGTCATGGACGCAGTATCGCGCGGTTGGACCAGGGAGTTGATTCGTCGACCTCGTCCAGCCGGAGCAGCGCAACGGGGGGCGCAGAGCCACCGTCCGAGGGGGCGCCACTGGGGCTGCGCAGACGCTGAGTTCAGGCTGCGGTCGGGGAGCTACTGAGCCCCGCTGCCCGCGGTCCGGCACGATGGACAATCCAGCCACGAAAGGAACCTTCATGCCGCAGCCGCCCCTGCCCGAACCTGTCGCCCAGCTCCTGCGGCATCCCAACCCGGCCGTGATCGCCGTCCTGAGGCCTGAGGGGCATCCGATGTCGGTGGCCACCTGGTACCTCCTCGAGGACGACGGGACGGTCCTGGTCAACATGGACGCGGGGCGGGCGCGCCTGGACTGGATGAAGGAACGTCCGCACGTCTCGCTGACGGTGCTCAAGCACGACGAGTGGTACACCCACGTCAGCCTGCGCGGACCGATCGTGCGGTGGGAGCACGACCGCGAGGCGGCGCACGCCGACATCGACCGGCTCGCCACGCACTACACCGGCAGCCCCTATCGCGACCGCGAACGGCCGCGAGTGAGCGCGTGGTTCGCTGTGGAGCACTGGCACGGCTGGGGCGCTGCCGCGTCAGCGCCGCCTCCGGCCGCGCCGAGGTCGTAGCACGGCCGCGGCTCAGCGGCAGGCAACGTTGCGAGAGGCGGCACCGAGACGACCGCCGGGCGGCGGTGGCGGGCTCTCGCCAGGCCGGCCTGCATTCGGAGAAGTTGATCGACTCGCCGTAACATGGGGAACGTAGAGGGTTGTACGCGTTCTGGAGGTGGGTCGGCGCGTCGTGTTCGACGTACCCGAAAGGCGCCACTCGTGAGCCCGCTC
>JBAVCA010000330.1:0-7118 GCA_049586475.1 Nocardioides sp. | reverse complement strand
GACCGACGTGTGGTGGCACGAGTCGGTCGCGACGGCGTCCACCGAGCACGCCTGCGAGTTCTTCGACGCCGAGCACCCGCTCTACGTCATGTACACCTCCGGCACCACCGGCAAGCCCAAGGGCATCCTGCACACCACCGGCGGCTACCTCACCGGCACGGCGTACACGCACTGGGCGGTCTTCGACCTCAAGCCCGAGACCGACGTCTACTGGTGCACGGCCGACATCGGCTGGGTCACCGGCCACTCCTACATCGTCTATGGGCCGCTGGCCAACGGCACGACGCAAGTGCTGTACGAGGGCACGCCCGACTCCCCCGAGCGCGGCCGATGGTGGGACATCATCGAGGAGTACGGCGTGACGATCTTCTACACCGCGCCGACTGCCATCCGCTCGTTCATGAAGCAGGGCCGCGAGATCCCCGACAGCCGCGACCTGTCGTCGCTGCGGATCCTGGGCTCGGTCGGCGAGCCGATCAACCCCGAGGCCTACGTCTGGTACCGCCACGTCATCGGCGGTGACCGCACCCCCGTCGTCGACACGTGGTGGCAGACCGAGACCGGCATGATCATGATCAGCCCCCTCCCCGGTGTCACGCACGGCAAGCCCGGCTCGGCGATGATCCCGATCCCCGGCATCGCTGCCGACGTGGTGAGCGAGGAGGGTAAGTCGGTCGGCCACGGCTCCGGCGGCTACCTCGTGCTGACCGAGCCGTGGCCGGCGATGCTCCGCACCATCTGGGGCGACGACCAGCGCTACCGCGAGACCTACTGGGCCAAGTACCCCAAGACTGCAGAGCGCGGTGCCTGGTACTTCGCCGGCGATGGCGCCAAGCTCGACACCGACGGGGATCTCTGGGTCCTCGGCAGGGTCGACGACGTCATGAACGTCTCCGGTCACCGTCTCTCCACCACGGAGATCGAGTCCGCTCTGGTCTCCCACCCCAAGGTCGCCGAGGCGGCCGTCGTGGGTGCCAAGGACGAGGACACGGGCCAGGCGGTCTGCGCCTTCGTGATCCTGCGCGACGAGGCCGGTGACGGTGGCGACGACATCGTCGAGGAGCTGCGTGCGCACGTCCGCACCCAGATCGGCCCGATCGCCAAGCCGCGCCAGATCATGATCGTCCCGGAGCTGCCCAAGACCCGCTCGGGCAAGATCATGCGGCGACTGCTCAAGGACGTCGCCGAGCACCGCGAGATCGGCGACGTCACCACGCTGGCCGACTCCTCGGTGATGAACCTGATCTCATCCGGCATCGACGGGGGCAAGGGCGAGGACTGAGCCGCCGCCGGCGGTCAGGACCGGGAGCCTCCGGCCCGGGGTCCGGCCGCGCGACCTCCGCTGCGGCGGTAGGGTTGGTTGCGGTGAGCCGGGAAGTCTGGTCGGCAGCAGGTTGCAGCGACGCTGCCTGCTGCAGGTGCATCCCTGTCAGCACGTCCATCGACGACTCCGAGGACCCCCCGTGACGCAGAAGCCCCAGGACCCCGAGAACCCGCAGCGCTCCCCGCGGCCGCTCAACCTCTTCCAGCGCGGGTCCTTCCCCGAGGCCTCCCGCATCGCTGAGGTCCTGCGCGCCGAGACCACCGGCGGCATCCTGCTCATCATCGCCGCGATCGCTGCCCTGGTGTGGGCGAACTCGCCGGGTTCGGATTCCTACGCCGAGCTGCGCGACCTCACCATCGGGCCGGCAGCGCTCAACCTCGACCTGAGCCTAGGCACCTGGGCCGCTGACGGGCTCCTGGCGATCTTCTTCTTCGTGGCCGGACTCGAGCTCAAGCGCGAGTTCGTCGCCGGCGACCTGAGGGACCCGCGTCGGGCTGCTCTCCCGGTCGTCGCCGCAGCGGGCGGCATGGCGATCCCGGCGCTGGTGTTCGTGCTCGTCAACCTCGGCACCGACAACCTCAGGGGCTGGGCGATCCCGACCGCGACCGACATCGCGTTCGCGGTCGCGATCCTGGCGGTCATCAGCACCCACCTGCCCTCGGGGCTGCGCACGTTCTTGCTGACCCTCGCCGTCGTCGACGACCTGCTGGCCATCACGATCATCGCCATCTTCTACACCGACAAGCTGCAGCCGACCTTCCTCCTGCTCGCGCTCCTCCCGATCGCTGCCTTCGGCATCCTGGTGCAGCGTCGGGTCCGGAACCCGTGGCTGCTCATCCCCTTGGCGCTCCTGGCCTGGGCCCTGGTGCACGAGTCAGGGGTGCACGCGACGGTGGCCGGAGTGCTCCTGGCCTTCACCGTCCCGGTGATCCGAAGCCAGAAGGCCGGCGGCCCCGAGGCCGGGATCGGCTTGGCCGAGCACCTCGAGCACCTCGTGCGCCCGATCTCGGCTGCCGTCGCCGTCCCGATCTTCGCGTTCTTCGCCGCCGGGGTGACCGTCGGAGGCTTCACCGGTCTGGTCGACTCCCTGACCAGCAAGGCCGCGCTCGGCATCGTGGCCGGACTGATCATCGGCAAGACGATCGGCATCGCCGGGTCGACGTGGCTGCTGCAGCGCTTCACCAAGGCCAACCTCGACGACGAGCTGTCCTGGATCGACGTGATCGGCATGTCGATGTTGGCCGGCATCGGCTTCACGGTCTCGCTCCTGATCGGCGAGCTCGCCTTCACCGGGAGCGAGACGCTGGAGGCCCAGGTGAAGGTAGGCGTGCTCGTCGGATCGGTGATCGCAGCGCTCCTCGCAACCATCGTGCTGCGAGCGCGGAACCGCGTCTACAAGCGGTTGTACGCCCTCGAGACCGCCGACGACGACCGCGACGGGATCCCCAACGTCTACGAGCAGGACGAGGGTGCCGACACCGCCGGTCCGACCACCGCCACAGATTAGGGAGGCGACTGGGTAGGGTCTAGGTCATGGCACCCGAGAAGACCGAGGCCGAGCCCACCATCGGCCGTCTCGTCAATGACGCCAGTCGCGACATCTCCACGCTGATCAGCAAGGAGATCCAGCTCGCCAAGTCCGAGCTCAAGCTGAGCATCAAGTTCGGCGTGACCGGAGTGGTGTTCTTCGTTGCTGCGGGCTTCATCGCGGTGCTGGCCATCATCATGTTCTCGGTCGCGCTGGCGTACTTCATCAACTGGAACGGCGACGGCCTGGCCCTGCACTGGGCCTTCCTCATCGTGTTCGGGTCCTACCTGCTGCTCGCCGGACTGCTGGGGTTCATCGGCCTGAAGAAGGTCAAGAAGGCCGGTCCACCGGAGCAAGCGATCAAGCAGGGCAAGCAGATCCCCTCGGCGCTGAAGGGCAGCACCCGGGGCTGACCGCTCAGCCGGCGCACCCCTGGGTCGAGACCCGGCTGCTGCTGGCCTTCCCGTCCTGCGCTGCGCCGGCGACCTGCTCCCAGGTCAGGGCGTACCCGGTGTCGCTGTCGGTGACCGAGGCGGCGAAGACCACCCCGGCGACATTGCCCTGCGTGGTGAGGATCGGCCCCCCGGAGTTGCCCGGTCGGATCAGCCCGCGCAACGAGTAGACGCTGCGCAGCACCGAGCCGTCACCGTAGATGTCGGGTGACTTGAGCTGGGTCTGAGTACGCACCCGACCGCGCTGCACGTTGTACGGGCCGTCCTCGGGGTAGCCCAGGATCGCGACGCCGTCACTCGCCTCGGTGACGTACTGCTGCTCCTCCTCTGCCCCGGCCACGAAGTCCAGCACCGGGGTGTTGCCGCTCTCGAAGGACAGGACGGCGACGTCGAGGTCGGGGTTGAAGTAGACGACCGTGGCAGGCACCGTCGCATCGCGGAGCTCGATGGTGGGCTCGTCGACCCCCGCGACCACGTGGGCGTTGGTCATCAGCCGGTCTTCGCCGTAGAGGAACCCGCTGCCCTCGACGCCACGGCCGCACGCGTTGTTGCCACGGATCTTGAGCACGCTGGCCTCGGCGTTGTCGATGTCGGGATCCTGCAGCAACCGCCGTGCACCCGGACTGACCTCGACGATGTCCTCGCGGGCGAACGGCTCGAGATAGCGCGGGAAGAACCCGGTGCCCACGACGTCGTTGAAGCCGTCGAGGGCATTGGTGGCCTTGGCCGGCAGGGCGGAGTTGACCGAGCGCAGCACCCCGGAGTCGCGCACCAGCGGCGTCAGCCCACCGATCCGTGATCCGGAGATGGCCACGCCGAGCGCCCACGCGACCAGGAGCACCGCCAGCGAGCTCAGCAGCGCGCCCCCGATCGCGTCGAGCGCCCGGGCGGGCTGCCAGGTGATCTTGGCCCGGATCCGCGTGCCGACGAACTGCAGCAGGGCCTGTCCGACCGAGGCCAGGACGATGACGATGAACAGCGCTCCGAGCGAGACTCCGAGCGAAGGCTCGGCGTCGCCCAGGATCCGCGGCGCGAGCAGCACTCCGCCGAGACCTCCGAGCAGCAGCCCCGCGGTCGCGAACGCTCCGGTGACGAAGCCCTGCCAGTAGCCCGAGAGGGCGTAGGCGAGGACGAGCAGGAGCAGCAGCACGTCGAGCAGGTTCACCGGCGTCTCTTCTCGAAGTCGGTATTGGGCGCGACGGGCTCCGCGTCTGGTCGGTGGCCGCCGAGCATATAGCCCGGGATGGTCTGCTCGGGGGCGTCCGGAAGGTCCTCGATCCACCCGAGATACTCGAAGAGCCGCGCGATCACGCCGCCGGTGAAGCCCCACAGGAGCACGTCGTGGCGGTCCCCGATCAGGAACCCTGGCGATCGCCACCCCGAGGGTCCGGTCACGACGATGCGGTGGGCCGGGTCGAGCAGGTGGCTGAGCGGCACCCGGTAGACCTCATGCACCTCGTCGGGTGACCTCACCCAGTGCCGGCTCGGCTCCCGCCACCACGCCAGGACGGGTACGACGGCGAAGTTGCTGGGCGGCAACCACAGCTCGGGCAGCTGGGCGAAGACATCAATACCTGCGGGGTCGATCCCGGTCTCCTCGTGCGCCTCACGCAGCGCCGCCTCGACCAGGGTCTCCCCGGGGTCGACGCGGCCGCCGGGGAACGAGACCTGGCCCGGGTGGGAGCGCATCGTGTGGGAGCGCTCGGTGAGCAACAGGTCAGGGCCGTGCTCTCCCTCGCCGAACAGCATCAGCACTGCCGACGGACTCGCCTCGGCGCCCTCGGGCACCATGAAACGCGTCAGGTCGTGCACGGTGATGGCACGCGCTGCCTCCTCGACGGGACGCAGCCACTCAGGAAGGCTCACCGGGCGAGCCGCCTCATAGGTCGATGCCGAACTGCTTCTCGGCGAGCGCGACGACCTCGGCCTTGCTCTCCACGCCGCCCGCGGCCTGATGGACCACCTCGCCGCTGGCATCGACGAGGATGAACTGGGGAAAACCGAGGCCCACGCGCAGCTCCGGCTGATCAAAGATCTCTCCGCCGGGATCGGCGAGCTGGGGGTAGGTCGCCCCGACCATGCCGGCGAAGCTGATCGCCGCCTCGGGGTAGTTCTCGACATCGATTCCGAGCACGGCGACCTCGTCACCATGCTGGGCGTAGAACGCCTGGAGTGCTGGCATCTCGTCACGGCAGGGGCCGCACCCGGAGAACCACAGGTTGATGATGAGCGGACCGCGCAGGCTGGCCAGGTCGACCTCGGGGCCGCCACCCAGGCACGGGAGGGTCAGGTCGGGCAGCGATCCTCCGCCGGGGCCCGGCTCGCAGTCCTCGATACCGGCCTCAGCCTTCAGCGCTTGCTGCCGGGGCGTGTCGACCGCGACCGTGGTCGCGCCCGGCGCACTCACGTCGGCGGCGCACCCAGCGGACAGCAGGGCTGCCACGCAGACGCCGATCACCTGGCTGGCTCTCACGCGGGGCCCTGGGTCTTGACGAGGACAGCTGCGGCGATCGGATCGGTAGGGCCCTCCCCGTAGGACGGGCACCAGTGGGCCAGGGGGCACGCACCGCACGCCGGCTTCTTGGCGCGGCAGCGCCGACGGCCGTGCCAGATGACGCGGTGCGAGAGCATCGTCCAGTCGCGCCTCTCGAAGAGCGACCCGATCGCGTGCTCGGCCTTGACCGGGTCGGTCTCGTCGGTCCAACCGAAGCGCCGCACGAGACGACCGAAGTGGGTGTCGACGGTGATGCCCGGGACTCCGAAGGCATTACCGAGAACCACGTTTGCCGTCTTGCGACCGACACCAGGGAGCTTGACCAGGTCATCGAGGCGGCCGGGAACCTGTCCGTCGTGCTCAGCTACGAGGACGGCGCTGAGCTTGAGCAGCGACTCGGTCTTGGCTCGGAAGAAGCCGAGCGGTCCGACGATCGCCTCGAGCTTCTCGCGCTCGGCAGCGGCCATGGCGGCGGCGTCGGGATAGGCCGCGAAGAGCGTCGGACGGACGGCGTTGACCCGACGATCGGTGGTCTGGGCGCTGAGCACTGTCACCACGAGGAGCTGGAAGGCGTCGTCGAAGTCGAGCTCACAGCCCGCCTCCGGATAGGTCTCGGCGAGGACTCGGTTGATCTTGCGCGCGCGCCGCACCAGGGAGGTCCGGGTCTCATGGGGCAGCACCACCCCAGCGTACGGCGCAGCTCGTAGCGAGGACCGATCCGGCCCGAGATCGGCTGGGGGCGCTGCCTGGAGCAAGCATGCTGCCCCTGAGCGTCTGGCCCGCCCGGGCGTCGGGTTGCCTTGTGACATCGAACACCCCCTAGGATCAGGGCAGGCGAGGTGCGCGATCCGCGCTCCTCACCTCCATCATCGGCCAACCCGGAGGTCCCCTGTGGACAACGACGTACTCCGTCAAGCACCGCTGTTCAGTGCGCTCGACGACGAAGCCGCCACCGCCCTGCGCGCCTCGATGTCCGAGACCCGGCTGCGCCGCGGGGACGTGCTCTTCCGAGAGGGCGACTCCGGCGACAAGCTCTACGTGATCATCGAGGGCAAGATCAAGCTCGGTCGCACGTCCCCCGACGGACGCGAGAACCTCCTCGCCATCCAGGGCCCTGGTCAGATGTTCGGCGAGCTGTCCCTCTTCGACCCGGGCCCTCGCTCGGCCACGGTCACCGCAGTGACCGACGCGACGTTCGCCTCGCTGTCCCACGAGGACCTCCTGCGCTGGCTCGAGGGCCGCCCGGTCGTGGCCCGCGGCCTGCTGTCCCAGCTGGCCGCCCGGTTGCGCAAGGCCAATGACGTCGTCGCCGACCTGGTC
>JBAVCA010000329.1:0-8704 GCA_049586475.1 Nocardioides sp. | reverse complement strand
ACGATCCCGGCGTGCCCGCCGTACTCGTCCAGGACGACGGCCATCTGGAAGCCATCGGCGCGCAGGAGGGCCATCAGGGGGTCCAGGCGTAGCGAGTCGGGAACAACGACCGGCTTGACCATCAGGTGCTTGACCTTCGTGGTTGCTCGCTCGTGACTGGGCAGGGCCACCGCGTTCTTGACGTGGACGGTGCCCACCACGACGTCCTCGTCGTCGAGGACCGGGAACCTCGAGTGACCGGTCTGGCGGGTCAGGTCGATGACGGCGCTCGCCCGGTCGTTGATCTCCAGCGAGCGGGTGCGCACCCGGGGCGTCATGATCTCCCCGGCGGTGCGGGTGCCGAACTCCACCGAGCGGCCCATCAGCTCGGCGGTGTCGGCGTCCAACGTGCCTTCGTCCGCAGACCGCGCGATCAGCGAGGCCAACTCGGCGGAGCTCCGCGCCGAACGCAACTCCTCCTGTGGTTCCACCCCCAGTCGTCGCACGATGGCGTTCGCCCAACCGTTGAGAAGTCGGATCGGCAACTTGTTGGCGGCGGTGAACCACCGCATCGGTCGTTGCGTGGCCCGCGCGGTGGCCATCGGCAGTGCGATCGCGACGTTCTTGGGCACGAGCTCGCCGAACAGCATCGTCAGCACGGTGCTGAGCGCGAGCGCAATCACGAGCGAGGTCGGCGGGATCGCCCCGGCGGGGAGGCCCACGACCGTGAGTGGATCTCGAAGCAGCTCGGAGATGGCAGGTTCGGCGAGGAACCCGATGCCCAGGTTGGTGACCGTGATCCCGACCTGTGCTCCCGAGAGCTGGGTGGACAGCGAGCGAAGTCCCTGCTGCACGCCGATGGCTCCGGCATCACCGGTCGCCGCCTCGCGATCGACCTGACCACGGTCGACAGTGACGAATGCGAACTCGGCAGCCACGAAGACCCCGCACATGACGATCAGCAGCAGCGCGATGCCGAGGAGCAACCAGGCCATCAGCTCACCCCTGGCGGTCCGGGGGGCGGGGGTTGCTTCTGGGTCGTTCTTTGAGAGCCGTCCATCGGGCGGTTCACAGTCCTTCGCGTGGGTCGTAGGGGGCAGCGCCCAGCGTAGCCGGAGTGAGGTCTCACCGACCTATCGGTCGGGGGCGAGCTGAGCGGACCGGTCCACGAGGGTGGGTCATGGGTCATCGGTCCAGGTGCCGACGGGCTGGCTGGGGGGCCTGAGTCGAGGCCCGCAACGCTCGACCACCTCCGAGGGTGTCGCTGACGAGCCGGTCGTCGAGCACCTGGTACGGCGCCGGGGAGGAAGCCGCTCGACGACGCAGGTCCGCAAGCGGCACTCCCCCGCGGCTGGCCGTGACGAGCAGGTTGCCGGGGCGACGCCCGCGCAGCGTTGCTGGTTCTGCACTCACCATGAGCGTCGAGAAGACCCCGCGGAGCCCCGCGACCACGTCGCGCGCCAGGGCGAACGGTGCCTGGTCGACCAGGTTGAGCACGTAGCAACCGTCGGGGTCCAGCACCCGCCCGACCTGGGCGAGGTGCTCAGCCTCCAGCAGCCCGATCGGGACGCGGCCGTCGTCGAAGGCGTCCACCACCATGACGTCTGCGTAATCGTCGCGCAGCGCAGCAACTCCGCTCACTCCGTCGACAGCACGCACCTTGATGCCGCTCTGCCGCGGAAGTGGCAGCTCGGCGCGGACCAGAGCGGTGAGTGCTTCGGCCGGCTCGAGGACGACCTGGGCCGATCTGGGGCGAGTGGCAGTGACGTAGCGAGGAATGGTCAGTCCGGCGCCACCCACGTGGACCACGCGGATCGGCTTCCCCGGCGGCGCCACGGCATCCAGCACGTCACCGATCCGCCGGACGTAGTCAAAGGCGAGACGGGTCGGATCGCCCAGGTCTACGTAGGACTGCTCTCTCCCGTCCACGCGAACGACAAAGCACCCGGCTGGACCGTCGGGCACGATCTCAACCTGTCCACCCGCCTCAACGTCCGGCACGTCACACCGCTACTTCCGCAAGGTCCCGCGGGCTCGGGAGGGCTGTGTCAGGATATGGCCATCATGTCTGCCCTCCACCTGGCGGCGGCCCGGCGCACTCCGAGGCCGACCCTCTCCCCTGTGACCGCGTTCCTCGCTGCTCTGGCTCTCCTGGTTGCGATGCTGGGTGCCGTTGCGTCAGGCGCACCCGCCTCGGCGCTCCCGCCCGACGAGCTCGACGCGCCGGAGATGCCGAGCAACTGCTTCGGACCGGCGCAGACCACCGGCGAACCCACTGCCTGCCACTACAACGGCTTCAAGAAGAAGCGACCGACGGTGGTGCTCTGGGGCGACTCGCACGCCTACATGTACATCCCGGCCCTGCTGGAGGCCGTGCGGGGTCAGCGAGTCAACTTCGTCAGCTTCGTCGCCGGCAGCTGCGCGCCCTTCGCCACCAACTCGACTCCGGAGAGCGGCTACTCCGGCAAGTGCGAGCGCAGCAACGTCAACGCGCTCGACTACGTGACCAAGCTCGTCAAGAAGGGCCGCGACGTCAAGGTGCTGCTCGGCTCCAACTGGAGCGGCTTCCGCATGGCCTATCGACGCATCGCTCTCGAGCAAGCCGGGGCGGGCGACTCCGGCTACGACCCGTACACGAAGAAGATGGTGGCGCTCAGCCACGAGGGCACGCCTCGCCTGTTCACCAAGCTGGGCAAGCTCGGTGCCGACGTCGACGTGATTGCCCAGGCTGCCGTCATCCCGGAACGGGTCCGCTCCTGCGACGAGGGCAACGACCCCTACGCGTGCGACATCCCCCGGTGGCGTGCCTTGCCCGAAGAGGGCCGCACCGACTCCTGGTTGCGTGGACAGATGGACAAGCTCTCCGGGAACCCCGGATACGTCGTCACCACCGGTGCCTACTGCACTGCGGCGTTCTGCGGTGGGAAGGTCGATGGCATCTTCACGTGGTACGACAGCCTGCACCTGAGCGCCACCCGCACCAGGGCGATGTCGCCGCTCTTCGCTCCCACCATCCGGAGCCTCAAGCAACGGTGAGCGAGTTTCCCGCTGGCGTGCTGGCGGCAAACTAGAACGTGTTATAGAACTGCTTCCATGCCCCTGACCAATCAAGCCGCCACAGCGGCGGTAACCCGATACCTCGACCTCGTGGCAAACGGGAGCGCCGCAGAGGTCGCCGCGCTGTACGCCGAGGACGCCACCCTGGAAGACCCGGTCGGTGCCGATGTGCTTGCCGGGCGCGAGGCCATCGAGGCGTTCTACGCCACCATCGAGCCCTTCGGCAAGAAGACGGAGCTGCTCACGATCCGCGCCTGCGCTGGCGAGGCCGCCTTCCACTTCCGCGTCGAGACCGACACCGGTGCCGGCGTCGCGACGATGGAGCCGCTCGAGGTCATGACGTTCTCAGACGATGGTCTGATCACCTCCATGCGAGCCTGGTGGTCCGAGGACGATCTGTCGTTCGTCTGATCGTGGAGCCGGTCGCTCGAGGAACTACCGGGGTCCGCAGCGCAACCTGGCCTCGCCGTGTCACGATTGACCCATCATGAGAGCCCGAACGACCTCGACCGTCGCGTCGACCGCCACCACACCACGCCAGATCGTCGCCGCACTGCTGCTCTCGCTCAGCGTCGTCCTGTCGTTGGCGGCTGCGGTGCCGGCGCAAGCCGATGACACGACGTTCCCGGCCAGTCGGCTCGAACGCGGTGACCCGCCGCCGTCGGGAGACTTCCCCCGGATGCCGTCGCGGTGCTACGAGCCGGACAACCGGACCTTGAAGGACGCCCCCTGCGCCATCACCCGCTACGGTGCGGCGCGCCCCAAGCTGGTGGTCTGGGGTGACTCCCATGCCTGGATGTACTTGCCGGCATTGGAACGGGAGGCCCGCCGACAGCGGGTCAACCTGACCCTGGTGGTCTTCGGCAGCTGCCCCCCGTCGCTCCCGCTTCCTCGCAGCCGCGGGTTCGGGCGGGTGCAGTGCGAGAAGCACAACACCGCCACCCTCGGTTACATCCGACGCCAGGACCGCAAGCGCGACGACGTCAGCCTGCTGATCGGAGGCTTTTGGTCGGGCTACCGTCAGGCCTACGCCCTCCAGCAGCGTGCCGATCGCAACGGCACCGACTCAGGGCTGACCCCCTACCAGCAGCAGATGAGCATCCTCGCGGTGGAGAGCTCGCCGAAGCTCTTCACGCGCCTGGGCCAGCTGAGGCTGGACATCGACCTGATCGGTCAGGCGGCCACCGTCCCGACCGACCCTGCCTTCTGCCTGGCCGGGCGTGATCCCTACCAGTGCGACCTGCCCCGCAACCTTGCTCTCGATGACGAGGTCGGCAACCGCCGCTGGATCAATCGCAACCTGCGGGCGCAGCTGGTCGGTCGCCCGCGGCTGATCGACACCACCCCGGCGTACTGCAACGCCTCGACGTGCTTCGGCCGTGTCGACGGCGTCAACACCTTCTACGACGACATCCACCTCGGCGCCGCTCTCACCAGCACGCTGACGGGCTACTTCGCGCCGGTCTTCAACGATGTGACGTGACCGGTCGGCGCTCATGGGCACGCTCACCCCACCCGACTAGGTTCGAGAGGTGACCATCGACGACGCCGAGCCCCGTCCTCGTCTGCGACGCACCCGAGAGCTCCTGCTCCGCACGTTGGTCTGCGTCCTGGCGGCCGGCATCCTGGGCGCACCAGCGGCCGTCGGCTGGGCGGTCACCCACACGGTGGTCGAGCAGCAGATCGGGACGACGCCGGCACGGTTCTCGCTGTCCACCGAGGGCCGCAGCGAGCTCCGTCTCGGTATTGCCGGCACGATCTTCGTGCCCCGAGCAGTGGGGCCGTTCGGCATCGTCGCCAGCATCGACGGTCCAGGTGACCCGGGAGCCGGGGACGGCGACTTGGCCAACTACGTGCGTCCCGAGATGCTCGCGCTGTACACGGGGATCTTCCACGACCCGGGCCCCGCCATTGAGCAGTACGTCGGGCTCGTCGAGGTCGAGCTGCGCGACCAAGTCGTCAAGGCGCTCGTCGTCGTGGCGTTCGGGGGCGGGCTCCTGCTGCTCGGTCTGTCCTACCTGGTGCCGCTGCGCCGGCTCTCGAGCGTGCGCGACCGCGCGCGGGCAGGGCTCGCTGCGGGCTTGGTCCTGGCGACGTCCGCCTCGATCGGGATGTTGCAGGTCGAGGCTTCCGACGGTGGGCGCGAGTCCGAGGGTGTCTACACGCTCGACGTCCTCGATGGCACCCTCGCTGCCGGCGCCACCACTGACTCCCCAGTCATCCGCGCGCTCACCGGCGGAGCGCTGGCCAAGGCAAAGATGCTCGTCGAGCGGCAGGAGAAGGCCGAAGCACGGTACCGAGCCACCGCCTTGGAAGGCCTGGAGGCACAGACGGACCTGATGGCGGGTCCCTCCGAAGGCGAGACCGCGATCATCATGCAGTCCGACATGCACTGCAACACCACCATGATCCGCCTCCAGACCGCGGTGGTCGAGATGCTGCGCAATCAGCACGGTGACGGCGTGCCTGCCCTCATGGGAGTCACCGGCGACCTCACCACCAACGGCACCGCCGCGGAGGGCACGTGCATCCGCAAGGAGCGCGAGATCATGGGCAAGGCCCCGGTGGCTGCCGTGACCGGCAACCACGAGTCGGAGGTGAGCGCCGAGCAGATGGCCGACTCCGGAATGACCGTCCTGCAAGGTTCCATCGAGGAGGTCTCCGGGGTCCGTGTGCTCGGCGACGGCGACCCCAGCCGGAGCGAGCTCTTCGGCGCCAGTCGCTTGCGTGGCGAGGAGGGGCAGGCTGACGTCGGCGAGCGACTTCGTCGAGAGGCTCTCGATGCCGGCGACGACGACCGGCCAGACCTGGTGCTGGTGCACGAGGCCTATGCCGCCCAGGCGTTCCTGAGCGTCGAGAGTGTGAGCTCATTGCTGGCCGATGATGGGCACTCCTCCACCTCGCCTCCGACCAATGGCGAGGACGGCATCGACGACGTACCTGCTGCGGCGGTCTTCTACGGCCACTGGCACCGATCCATCGAGCCACGCGTGATCTGGAACTCCGACGGGTCGTGGACGCTGCTGATGGAGCTCGACAGCACGGGGGGCGCCGTGGACACCCCCACCATCAACAACTTTTCCACACCCTGGAGCAAGCCCCAGCAGGAGGCGTCGTTCCCGATGATCTTCCTCGACCAGGAAACCCGGCTGGTGACCGGCTACCAGATCTACCGGTTCCGGACCGACGGCACCGCGATCGTCGAACCGCGCGTCCGAATCGGTGCGGTGAGCAGCTCGACCGACGCGGGGGTCACAGACCTCCAGAGCGACGACTCCCGTGACCAGGGGTCGGATCCCAGTCCGGCCACCGAGAGCTCCCCCAGCGACTGACCAGCCACTGATCACGGCTGGCCAACGGCTTGCCAGCGGCCCACCGTTAGGCTCCCGGCATGCTCGCGACCACCCGCACCGGCCCCGTCACCCTGCTCGAGCTGCAGCGCGAGGAGCGCCGGAACGCCCTCGACATCGACCTGTGTCGGTCGATCCACACTGCCGCCGCGGCCGAGGTGGAAGCCGGCGCCCGGGTCTTGGTGGTGACCGGGGCCGGAACGTCGTTCTGCTCCGGCGCCGATCTCGACGGGGTCTACGGCCCCGAGTTCCTGGAGGCGCTCTACGCCATGCTGCACGGTCTTGCCGCGCTGCCTGTGCCGATCCTCGCGTCCGTCAATGGACCGGCCATCGGCGCCGGCACTCAGCTGTCGCTTGCCTGCGACCTGAGGGTCGCCGACCGCGGTGCCCGCTTCGGCGTCCCCACGGCTCGCAACGGCATGGCGGTCGACCCGTGGACCATGCGGATGCTCGCCAACGTGGCTGGAGGGGGGATGGCGCGGCGCCTGATGATCGCTGCCGAGATCGTCGACCGCGACGAAGCGCTGCGGTGCGGCCTGGTCGATCGGCCGGGCACGCTCGAGGACACGTTGGAGTGGGCACACGAGATTGCCTCATTCGCTCCGTTGACGCTGGCGCACAACAAGGCGGTGCTCAACGGCGCGGCCGACGACGACGTCGCCCGCAGCTTCGCTGCCTGTTGGAGCAGCGCCGACGTCCAAGAGGCTGCGAGGGCGCGCGCTGAGAAGCGGGCCCCGGTGTTCACGGGGAGCTGAGGGCGCTACGGCCGGCCCGACAGGCGCTGCCGCGCGCGTTGACCGCGTAGTCCACGGACCAGCTCGCCGACGATGAACGCGGACGCAGCTCGCGCCGGGTGCAGCCCCGGGTCGGCGTCCTGCCCGTCGCCCAGGCGACCGATCTGCGTCTCGTACCACTCTGACTCGCCGGCCATCCCGGCCAGCGTCGGGAGGGTGTAGGAAGCGAGCTCTGCCCCGGCGACGCCCTTGAGCAGCTGGTGCGGGAAGTCCGGCTCGAGCGCGATCGGACGACCCAGCCCGATCAGGTCGACCGCGCCGCCGGCGAGCAACGCCTCCATCGTCGCCCGGGTCCGGATTCCACCGGTGAGCATGATCGGGACCGCTGGCGCGGCTCGGCGAGCGCGCTGGGCGAAGGCCGCGAAGTACGCCTCCTTGACGCCGGCCACCCCGAGCCCCAACAGGGCTGGGTTCTCGTAGGTGCCACCGGAGATCTCGATCAGGTCGACGCCTTCGTCGACCAGGAGTCGCACCACCTGCTCGGCGTCGTCCTCGGTGAAGCCACCGTGTCGGAAGTCGGAGGAGTTGAGCTTGACCGACACCGTGAACCCCTCGCTGGTCGCTGCGCGTGCTGCGCGCAACGATTCCAGAAGGGCGCGGGATCGACCGGTGACATCCCCGCCCCAGCCATCGGTGCGCCGGTTGACGTGCGGTGAGAGGAACTGAGCCAGCAGATAACCATGAGCGGCGTGCACCTGGACCCCGTCGAAGCCCGCCCTCTCGCACAGGGCTGCCGCGGTTCCGAACCCGGCGATGATCGTCTCGATCTCGCCGCTCTCCAGTGCTCGCGGCTTGCCGAAGAGACCCATCATCGGCACTGCGCCCGAGGCGCTCGGGGCAACCGGAGTGCGAGCGATAAAGCGGTTCGTCTGACGGCCGGGGTGGTTGAGCTGAGCGATCATCGGGGTGGTCCCAGCAGCCTCGCGGACCCGAGCCAGCCGTACCACGTCGAGGTGCCGATCGGCCACGATGTTGCGGCTGCGCTCGAGGTAGCGCCGATCGACCATCAGGTTGCCGGTCACGAGCAGACCGCTGCCGCCTTCGGCCCATCGGCGGTACAGCCGCTCGTGGCGTCCGGTGGGCTGGTTGTCCGCGTCGGCAAGGTTTTCCGTCATCGCCGCCTTGACGATCCGGTTGGGCAGGGTGAGCCCACTCGGCAGGGTGAGGGTCTGGTCGAGCAGAGACACAGTGATTCCTTCGAAGGGGCCGTCGAGAGGGTGCAGAGTCTAGAGCGACCTCTGTTTCCGCCCGGGGCAACCCCCGCCGCCTCTGCAGCATCTTGGTCGGGGCAGGCACGCTTCGGCACGGCAGGAATGGGGTGGGGGCGATGGTGGTTGCAGACGGTGGTCGGTCCAACTCTCCAGGAGGTACTCGTGCACGTCGGAATCGACAGCTTCGTCTCCCAGGTCACCGACCCCTACACCGGGCACGTGGTCGGTCCCGCTGAGCGGATGGCGCACCTGCTGGAGGAGATCGAGCTCGCCGACGCTTCTGGTCTGTACTCGTTCGGCATCGGAGAGCACC
>JBAVCA010000328.1:0-2941 GCA_049586475.1 Nocardioides sp. | reverse complement strand
CCTCACCGGCGGCCTGGCCTACCTGACCTACTACCTCAACGTCGCGCGAGGCTGGAGCTACCTCTGGCTGTTCTTCGCTGCGCTGGTGGTACTGATGGACTTCGCCCTGCGCCGTACGCGCTGGGGCCGACACCTCTTCGCAGTCGGCGGCAACGAGGAAGCGGCTCGGCGTTCGGGCATCAAGGTCAACCGGATCTACCTGTCGGTGTTCGTCGGGTGTTCCACCCTCGCAGCCGTCGGTGGCATCCTGGCCGCCGCCCAGCTGACCTCGGTCTCGCAGAGCAGCGGCACCACCGACACCAACCTGACCGCGATCGCGGCAGCCGTGATCGGTGGCACCAGCCTGTTCGGCGGGCGGGGCTCCGCCTACTCCGCAATGCTCGGGATCTTGGTGCTCCTGTCGATCCAGAACGGCCTCAACCTGATCGGTGTCGATTCGTCGGTGCGATTCATGGTCACCGGTGCGGTGCTCCTGCTGGCGGTCGCGATCGACTCGGTCTCACGTCGGGCGCGCTCCAGCAGCGGCAGAGGTTAGCGTTCGGCGTCCGCCTCGGGCTCGTCCGGGGAGGCGGGCGCCGACAACATCCCGACGACCATGTCGACCAGGTTGCGGGCGAACGGGTCGGTGGCGAGCTGGGCTCGACCGGGGGTTGGTCGGTCACCGGCGCGACCGCGGTCGGCGATCGCGCGCAGCACGAAGGCAGACACGAGCGAGAGCCGCTCGGAGCGCAGGTCGTCGGGCATCGGGGGCACTCGCTGCTCCAGCAGCGTGTAGACCTCGTATCCGCCCAGTCGCTCCAGGGCCGAGACGACGTCGGGGTCGAGCGACTCGGGATCGTCCTCGATCAGCTCACCGAGGATCATCAGGTAGCTTCGGCCGGGCCCGCCCAGCTCGGCGAGCTCCACCGCTGGCAGCACCAGGGCCCGCACGACCGAGACCAGGTCGTCGTCGGGCAGCGCCAGCGCGATCGCGATGAGCTCTCGCTCACGGGCGGCAAGCAGGTCGATGTGTTGCTCGAGGACTGCGACGAGCATGCCGGTGCGCGAACCGAAGTGGTAGTGGACCGCGCCGCGGTTGCGCTGACCGGCTTGGCGGGTGATCTCCAGCAGCGACGCGGTGTGCACGCCGTGCTCGGCGAAACCGCGGGTGGCTGCCTCGATCAGCCGGTGCCGGGTCTCGTCGGCGGGGCCCATCAGATGCCCGGCACGATCCGACCCAGGAGGTCACCCATCCGAGTGGCTGCCGAGCGACCGGCCGCGAGGACCTCCTCGTGGTTGAGGGGTTCGCCGCTGATGCCGGCGGCGAGGTTGGTGACCAGGCTGATCCCGAGCACCTCCATCCCCGCTTCACGAGCCGCGATCGCCTCGAGCGTGGTGCTCATGCCGACCAGCGTGCCACCGATCGCCCGCACCATGCCGATCTCGGCCGGGGTCTCGTAGTGCGGGCCGGGGAACTGGACGTAGACGCCTTCGTCCAGGCTCGGGTCGACCTCGCGACACATCGCGCGCAGCCGGCTGGAGTAGAGATCGGTGAGGTCGACGAAGTTCGCACCCTCGATCGGCGACGTGCCGGTGAGGTTGATGTGGTCGCTGATCAGCACCGGGGTGCCGGGCGACCAGTTCTCCTGGAGCCCTCCGCAGCCGTTGGTCAGCACGATCGCGCGGCAGCCTGCGGCGGCTGCGGTACGGACGCCGTGCACCACGGCAGCGACGCCCTTGCCCTCGTAGAAGTGCGTGCGGCTGAGGAAGACGAGCAGCTGCTTGTCGCCGGCCCGGACCGAGCGGATCTTGCCCGAGTGCCCGGCCACCGCGGCGGCGGAGAAGCCAGGCAGGTCGGTCGTCGAGATCTCGGCCGTTGCCTCGCCCAGGGCGTCGACGGCCGGGAGCCAGCCGCTGCCGAGCACGAGCGCGACGTCGTGGGACTCGATGCCGGTCCGCTCGGCGAGGGCGGCGGCCGCCTGGGCGGCCAGGTCTGGGGGAGTGGGGGCGTCGGTCACAGACGGGAGCCTAGAGCCTCAACCTAGAGGCCGGTGGAACGGCAAGGGCGGCGCCGCAGCGCACCCACGTAGTCATCGGGTGCGTCTGCAGCCTCGGCTGCGTCCGCGAGGATCCCGAGCGTGACGGCTGAGGGAAGGCCGCCCTCGTAGGCGTCCAGGACGTAGGTCCAGGCGACGACCTCGCCGGTCAGGGTCGAGATCCGGACCTTCGTCTTGCGGTAGAGGCCCGAGTCAGCTTGTTCGAACGCGTCGAGTGCTGACTCGTCCTGCGCTGAGACGTCGTACACGGCGACGAAGACCTGTTCGAAGGAGTCCTGGACGATGGTGGAGAGCGCGCCGTCCCATCCGTGCTCCTCGCCGCCGAATGTGAGGCGCCACCCCTCCAGCCACCCCGTGGTCCGCAACGGCGAGTGCGGGCACCGTTCGCTCATCCGGGCGGGATCGAGGTTGGTCCCGTAGGCGGCGTACGACGTCACACCCGAGAGAGTAGTGGGCGAGGTGAACGCAGCGGCGCAGGACACTAGGGTGGGGGTGTGAGCCACTTCGATGTCCTCGTCCTCGGTGCCGGCCCCGGTGGGTACGTCGCTGCAATCCGCGCAGCCCAGCTCGGCAAGTCCGTCGCCGTGGTGGAGGAGAAGTACTGGGGCGGTGTCTGCCTCAACGTGGGCTGCATCCCGTCCAAGGCGCTCCTGAAGAACGCCGAGCTCGCCCACGTGCTCACCCACGAGAAGGACAAGTACGGCATCGAGGGCGACGCCACGATGGCTTTCGGCCCGACGCACAAGCGGTCGCGCCAGGTCAGTGCCGGCATCGTCAAGGGCGTGCACTTCTTGATGAAGAAGAACAAGATCACCGAGATCGACGGCTGGGGCACCCTGACCGGCCCGACGTCGCTCGACGTGAAGAACAAGGACGGTGAGACGACGTCCTACACCTGCGACGAC
>JBAVCA010000327.1:0-4341 GCA_049586475.1 Nocardioides sp. | reverse complement strand
AAGCGATGGACTACCTGAGGGCTGGCTTGACCGAAACTCGACCAATCACAGGGAAAACTCGGGACTCAGGCGTCACACCCGTCCCGGGTTTCCCAGGGGTGCTCGCCTGTCAGCCGCGGCCGTGCGGGGTCCGCCAGACCGCCGGGTCGGGGCCGGCCGGCACGATCTGCGTCGGGTTGATGTCGGTGTGGACGACGTAGTAGTGCTGCTTGATCTGGTCGAAGTCGACCTCGTCGCCGAAGCCCGGGGTCTGGAAGAGGTCGCGGGCGTAGCCCCAGAGGTTCGGCATCTCGGTGAGCTTGTTGCGGTTGCACTTGAAGTGGCCGTGATAGACGGCGTCGAAACGGGCCAGGGTCGTGAACAGTCGGACGTCGGCCTCCGTGAGCGCCTCGCCCATCAGGTAGCGCCGCGAGCCGAGCCGCTCCTCGAGCCAGTCCAGCGCCACCCACAGCCGGTCGTAGGCCTCGTCGTAGGTCTCCTGAGAGCCGGCGAAGCCGCAGCGGTAGACGCCGTTGTTGACCTCGGTGAAGACGCGTTGCATCACCTCCTCCATCTCGGCACGCAGCTCGGTCGGCCAGAGGTCGGGAGCGTCAGCACGATGGAACTCACCCCACTCGGACGAGAAGTCGTGGGTGATCCACGGGAAGTCGTTCGTCACCAAGAGCCCGGTCGACTCCTCGACGATCGCCGGCACCGTGATGCCACGCGGGTAGCCGGGGAAGCGTTTGAAGTAGGCCTCTTGCAGTCGCTCGATGCCGAGGACCGGATCACGGCCGCCGGGATCACGGTCGAAGGTCCAGGAGCGCTCGTCGTGCGTCGGTCCGGGGAGGCCCACCGAGATGACGTCCTCCAGACCTAGCAGGTGGCGAACGATCAGGGCGCGGTTGGCCCACGGGCACGCAGGGGCGGCAATCAGCCGGTAGCGACCAGCCTCGACCGGCCAGAGCTCCCCCTCGACGGGACCATGCTCGGGCCGTCGTGGTTCTCCGTCGACGACCTGGGTGATCCGGTCGGCGACGTAGTTGGTGTCCCGGTCAAAGGCCTTGCCTGCGGTGACATAACCGTCGCTGTCGGTGCTCTCGCTCATTCACTCAACCTACCCAGTTGATGAGCGTTCAATCACATTGGGGCGTGGTGGGATATTCCGTCCCAATCGGTACACATTTTTGGCGATTCTCGCGATTTTCCGTACCGATCGGGACGGAATTTCCCGGCTCAGGCCAACCCCACCACCGCCTGGAGTTAGCGCGGCAGGAGCGAGGCCACGAACTCCAGCTTGTCGCGGACCGGAGCGGGGATGACGAACGGGTAGGCGTCGTCCTTGCCCATGGAACGGTTCATCTGGTTGAGCGCGACCGACAGCGGCATCCAGACCCCGGTCACGACGTCGCGGAAGGTGGAGAAGGCATCCAGTCCGCCGATCGTGATCAAGCCGTACTCCCGAGCGGTCTCGATCGAGTCGCAGATGTGCAGGTAGTGCGCCCACGTCTCGGCGAAGTCCTCGAACGGGTGCATCGTGGCGTACGTCGAGATGAAGGACCGTTTCCAGTTGTCGGGCGGCCCCTCGGCATAGTGCCGCTTGATCGCCTCCTGGTAGTCGGCCGTCTCGTCGCCGAAGAGCTCGGTGCAGCGCTGCATCCGCTCCGCGCCCCGCACGAGCTGCCACTCGGCGTAGTGGCCGAACTCGTGGCGGAAATGACCGAGCATGGTCCGGTAGGGCTCGTCGAGCTTGGCGCGGACCTTCTCGCGGTGGGCGTCGTCGCTCTCGGCGAGGTCGATGGTGATCAGGCCGCTCTCGTGCCCGATCACGACGTTCTCCTCGACGCTGGAGAGCAGGTCGAAGGCCAGCCCGTCGTCGGGGTCGACGTCCTTGCCGACGACCTCGAAGCCGAGGGTGTCGAGCTCGATGATCAAGTGCCGCTTAGCGGCCTCGGCCGACCGGTAGTTGACCAGTCCGACCGTGTCGTCATCACTCGGGCGGGTCCGGGTCAGGTCGCAGCAGGAGCACTGGCCACCGGCGACCGGGGCGAGCCAGGTGCAGCCGGACAGGTTGAGGTTGGCACACACGTGCCAGACCAGACCGGTGCTGTCGACGTAGGTGCCGGTCGCGCTCAGCGGCACGATCGCCCGCTCCGCCCGGGAGAACCCCAGCGCGCTCCCACACGAGATGCACATCGAGTTCTCGAAGTGCAGCGCGTTGTCGCAGACCCGACAGCTGAATGACTTCACTCGCTGGGGATCTCTGAGAAGAGGTCGGTGGGGAAGTCAGACATGAAGTCCTCCGGGTCGAGGTCGGTCGGAAAGTCGGAGAAGAGATCCGTCGGGAAGTCCGTTGGTAAGTCGGTTGGGAAGTCGGTTGGGAAGTCCGTTGGGAAGTCACTGAGGTCGGGTAGGTCCAGGTCGGACAGGTCAGGGAGGTTCTCCAGCAGGCTGTCGAACCCGAGATCGTCGATGAGCCAGGCTCCGTCCTGCTTGCGCAGCTTGAAGTCGAGAGAGAGCTCGCTGAGACCGAGGCTGTCCAGGGATCCGGACGTGTCGACCAGGCCCACCGGCACGGTCGCCTCGTCGCCGTCGACGCTGGCCGTGCCGATGTCGATCGACACGTCCTCGCCGAGCGCCTGCGAAGGGTTGATTGCCTCGCACTCCGTGACGCCGCCGATCGAGGCGCGGGCGTCGTCGGTGAGCAGCGCGTCAGCTGCGTCGCAGTCGCCGTCGTTCGCGGCGTCGAAGAAGCTCGCGACCGTCGCAGCTGGGTCGTCGGAGGACGGCCCGTCGCTGTCACCCAACGTCAGGACCAGGATGACGGCCAGCACCACGAGCCCCACCAGCCCGCCGAGGATGCCCAGCACGAGCCGGGTGTTCTTGCCTGAGGCACCCGCGCCCGTCGGGTCCTGTCCGGGCGGCGGGAACCCGGCCGCGGCGGCGAACGACGTGCCGTAGCTGGGCTGCGCGTGCCCCGGTGCGGGGCTGCCGCCATACCCAGTCTGCCCGGCGGGATCCTGCGGCGGGCCGTAGCGCGGAGCCGGGCTGGTCGGCATCGGCCGGGTCGGTGGTGGAGCACCGATCTCCGACGGGCCAGACGGGGGCCCAGACGGGGGCCCAGACGGGGGCCCAGACGGGGGGCCAGACGGGGGACCCGACGGGGGGTTCGTGCCGCTGTCGCTCATCAGTTCTCCGGCCTTGAGTGAGGAGGGTGGATGCCGATCAGCCGCCGGCCAGCACCTCGAGCATGCCGCGGAACCGGTCGGTCGCGTCGTCGTCTCCCACCGGAGCGTAGTAGGCGACCAGGTTGCCGGAGAAGTACGACATTCGCTCGGACTCCAGGTCCGCGTCGGCGAAGACCTCCGGACCGCTCACTGCGAACACCACGGCCGACTCGATGTCGGCGAAGGCCAGCACCAGGAAACGGCCGTTGCCACGCCGAGCATTACCGTCGCCCACCAAGCCGACCAGTCCGGCGATCCGCTCGGGCGCGAGCGCCACCCCGTCCATCGAGTTCTCGGGCGCGATCTCGGCGTCGAAGCCGCGACGATCCAGAGCCGCCGCGACCTGGACCGCGCTGGCAGCCGCCGGCGTGTCCGACGAGACGAGCTCGACCCCGGCTTCGTCCAGCAGGTCGGGGGCTCCGGCACGCAGCGAGGAGAAGGTGCCGTCGTCGACCGGTCCGCTCTCGCCGCTGCAAGCGCTCGCGCCCAGACCGACCGCGACGACCAGCACCCCGCAGACGACAACCCTGGCCACACCGCGGGTCACACCGATGGCCGCGCCTCTGACCGGGACACCGCGCGCGGGAGACATGACATCAGTCTTGCAAAGGCGCCACGTCGACTGCGACGCGCATGGTCGAACGCTTGGCCTCGGTGAAGATCACGCCTTTGAGCGGTGGGACGTCGCCATAGTCGCGACCCCAGGCAACGGTGACGTAGCGGTCCCCAGCCCACTGG
Organism: Nocardioides sp.; assembly: GCA_049586475.1. Classification (GTDB taxonomy): domain Bacteria; phylum Actinomycetota; class Actinomycetes; order Propionibacteriales; family Nocardioidaceae; genus Nocardioides. Next base: position 397 of record JBAVCA010000327.1, on the reverse strand, counting down.
TCGTTGGTCGGGTCCAGGGCCAACCACTCACCGTCGCCGAGCCAGACCTCGACCCACGCGTGCGAGGCGTCAGCGCCCACGACACGTGTTTTCCCAGCCGGTGGCGTGGTGGCCAGGTAGCCACTCACGTAGCGCACCGCCAGGCCGTGCGAGCGCAGACAGGCAAGCATCAGGTGAGCGAAGTCCTGGCAGACTCCAGCCCGTCGCTCGAGGATGTGACCAACCGTCGAGGTGACGGTGGTGGCGGTCTTGTCGTAGTCGAAGTCGGCGTGCACCCGATGCATCAGGTCAGTCACCGCCTCCCCGATCGAACGAGCGGGGGCCAGCGACGCCGCCGCGTACTCGCGGGCTGCCGGCAGGTGCTCGGCGTGGGCCGACGCCAGCGCGAAGTCGGCGG
>JBAVCA010000326.1:0-2046 GCA_049586475.1 Nocardioides sp. | reverse complement strand
CCATCACCTGCTCCTGATAGACGATCAACCCATAGGTCTGACCAAGGATCTCTTGCAGTGGCTCCTGGAGCTCGGGGTGGATCGGGGTGCTCTCCTGCTTGCCGTTCTTGCGCAGGGCGTAGTTGGTGTGTGAATCCACGCCCATCGGGCCCGGGCGGTAGAGCGCCAGCACCGCCGAAATGTCCTCGAAGTTGTCAGGGCGCATCAAGCGCAGCAGCCCGCGCATCGCGCCGCCGTCGAGCTGGAAGACGCCGAGGGTGTTGCCGGTGCCGAGGAGCTGATAGGAGGCCGGATCATCAAGGGCCAGGTCCTCCAGGACCAGCTCCTCGCCGCGGTTGGCGCGGATGTTGTTGATGCAGTCGTCGAGGACCGTGAGGTTGCGCAGCCCCAGGAAGTCCATCTTGATCAGCCCGAGGTTCTCGCAGGTCGGGTAGTCGAACTGGGTGATCATCGCGCCATCGGCAGGACGCTTGAGCAGCGGGATGATGTCGAGCAGCGGCTCGCTGGACATGATCACTCCGGCTGCGTGCACGCCCCACTGGCGTTTGAGCCCCTCGATGCCGATCGCATTGTCGACGACCTTCTTCACGTCGGCGTCGCCGTCGTAGAGGCTTCGGAACTCGCCTCCCTCCCCGTACCGCTTGTGCTGGGGGTCGAAGATCTCCTGCAGCGGGACGTCCTTGCCCATCACCGCGGCGGGCATCGCCTTGGTGATCCGGTCGCCCATCGCGAAGGGATAGCCGAGGATCCGGCTCGAGTCCTTGACGGCCTGCTTGGCCTTGATGGTCCCGTAGGTGACGATGTAGGAGACCCGGTCATCGCCGTACTTGTCGGTGACGTACTTGATGACCTCACCGCGTCGACGCTCGTCGAAGTCGATGTCGAAGTCAGGCATCGAAACACGGTCGGGATTGAGGAAGCGCTCGAAGATCAGCCCGTGCACGAGCGGGTCGAGGTCGGTGATCCGCATCGCGTAGGCCACCATCGACCCGGCCCCGGAACCACGGCCGGGGCCCACCCGGATGCCGTTGTTCTTGGCCCAGTTGATGAAGTCGGCGACGACGAGGAAGTAGCCCGGGAAACCCATCTGCATGATGACGCCGACCTCGAACTCGGCCTGCTTGCGTGAGGCCTCGGGGACACCGTCGGGGTAGCGCGCCGCCAGGCCACGCTCGACCTCCTTGACCATCCACGAGTCCTCGCTCTCCCCCTCGGGGCAAGGGAACTTGGGCATGTACTTGCCCGGCGCCTCGGAGAACTCCACGTCGCAGCGCTCAGCGATGAGCAAGGTGTTGTCGCAGGCCTCGCGCAAGTCGTACTTGTCGACCCACAAGGCGCGCATCTCGGCTGCGGACTTGAGGTAGTAGCCGTCGCCGGAGAAGGCGAAGCGCTGGCCCGGACCGTCGCCGGCCGGGATGTCCATCGTGGAGCCGGAGTTGATGCAGAGCAGGTGCTCCTGGGCCTTGGCGTCCTCCCGCATCACGTAGTGGGAGTCGTTGGTGGCCAGGAGCGGGATCTGGAGGTCCTGAGCGAGTCGCAGCAATCCGTCGCGGACCCGGTTCTCGATGTCGAGCCCGTGGTCCATCAGCTCCAGGAAGTAGTTGTCGCGGCCCAGGATGTCCTGAAAGTCCGCAGCAGTCTGGCGGGCCGCGGCGTAGTTGCCGTGACGCAGGTGGACCTGGACCTCGCCTGAGGGACACCCAGTCGTGCCGATGATGCCGCGGGAGTGCTGGGAGAGCAGCTCGCGGTCGGCTCGAGGATGCTGGAAGAAGCCGTCGCGCCACGCGCCCGTGGAGATCCGGAACAGGTTGTGCATCCCTTGCGTGGACTCGGAGAGCAGCGTCATGTGGGTGTAGGCGCCGCGCGAGGACACGTCATCGGGACCACCGCCGTAGAAGTTCACCCGCTTGCGCTCGTGACGGCTGATGTTGGGCGTGAAGTAGGCCTCGATGCCGATGATCGGCTTGACGCCGGCCTTCTTGGCCTTGGAGTAGAACTCGTAGGCGCCGAACACGTTGCCGTGGTCGGTCATCGCCACCGCAGGCA
>JBAVCA010000325.1:0-5052 GCA_049586475.1 Nocardioides sp. | reverse complement strand
TCTCGAAGGTCAGCGACTCCTGCACCAGCACCTGCTCGGCGTACCCGCCCGGGGCCTTGGTCGTCAGACCGGTCAGGTGCACGCCGCCCGCGCGGCCGACCCCGCGCACGATCGGCATCGCCACCACGGCGGTGCCCTCGCGGGTCTTGGTGTGCGAGCCGGCTGCCCGCACGGTGCCCGCGAACTCGTGGCCCATCACCACGGCCTCGTCCGAGCGCATGAAGTCGGTGTAGCCGGCCGTCGCGGCCGCCTCCGCCAGATCGTCGCAGTGGTGGCGGGCGTGCAGGTCGGAGCCGCAGATGCCGCAGGCAAGGACGTCGAGCACCAGCTGACCCCTGCCCGGGGTCGGGTCGGGCACGTCGCGGACCTCGAGGACCCCGCCCTCGCAGACGAGCGCCTTCACGGAGTCGTCCGCAACTGGTCGTAGATGGTCGGCGGCAGGTCGAACAGCGGCGGGCGGCTCAGCTCGGCGCGCGCCAGCGTGGTCAGGTGCGCCTCGTCGGGGCCGTCGAAGATCCGCATCGCACGGTGCCAGCCGTAGAGCATCGAGAGCACGGTCGCGTCGGTGATGCCGGCGCCGCCGTGCAGCTGGATCGCGCGGTCGATGACCGAGCAGACCGCCCGCGGCACCGCGATCTTGGCTGCCCCGATCAGGTGGCGGGCGGCCTTGTTGCCCTCGCTGTCGACGACGAACGCCGCGTGGTGGCACAGCGCTCGGGCCTGCTCGAGCTCGACCCTGGACTCGGCGATCCGCTCGCGCACCGCCGATTGCTCGGCGAGCGGGCCACCGAACGCCGTGCGCTGCTGTGCCCGGGCGACCATCATCGCCAGCGCCCGCTCGCCGGCACCGAGGGCGCGCATCACGTGGTGGATACGACCTGGTCCGAGGCGTGCCTGGGCAGCAGCGAAACCGCCGCCCTCCTCACCGAGGATGTTGCTCACCGGGACGCGCACGTCGGTGAGCTCGACCTCGCAGTGCCCGTGCTGGTCCTGGCGTCCGAAGACCGGCAGCGAACGCTGGATGTCGACGCCGGGGGTGTCGGTGGGCACGATCACCATCGACTGCTGGCGGTGCGTGGCGGCCGTGGGATCGGTCTTGCCCATCACGATGAGCAGCTTGCAGCGCGGGTCGGCGGCACCGGAGGTCCACCACTTGCGCCCGTTGATGACGTACTCGTCGCCGTCACGCTCGATCCGGGTCTCGATGTTGGTCGCGTCGCTGCTCGCCACCCGCGGCTCGGTCATCGCGAACGCGGAGCGGATCCGCCCGTCCATCAACGGCTCGAGCCACTCCTGCTGCTGCGCCTCGTTGCCGATCAGGTGCAGCAGCTCCATGTTGCCGGTGTCGGGTGCAGCGCAGTTGATCGCCTCGGGTGCCAGCTCCATGCTCCAGCCGGACAGCTCGGCGATCGGGGCGTACTCCAGCTGCGTCAGACCGCTGGCGTGCGGGAGGAAGAGGTTCCACAGACCGCGCTCGCGCGCCTTGACCTTGAGCTCCTCGATGATCGGCGGCACGGTGTGGTTGCTCGCGCTGGCCTGGTCCTGGCCCGACTGAGCCACGTCGCGGCGGTAGGTCTCGTATGCAGCCTCACCCGGCAGCACCTCCTCGCGCATGAAGGCGAGCATCGCGTCGTAGTGCCGCTGTGCGGCCGGGCTGGGGACGGGGTAGGCGGGGTACATCCCCGAGGGGCCATAGCTCATGGTCGCGAGACTCCTGGTGCTCATCGGCCGGTCGGCTTCGATCGGCGCTGGATCAGTGGCGGTGCAGGCGAGCGATCAAGGGTGATCCTCTCGTCCGGGCACTATGTCAGGCGGCCCCGGGGCACCGGCCGGTCCACGCACCCCGCGGACTTCGGCCCCAGCTGGAGCAACAGGCAGAGCAGCAGACAGAGCAACAAACGGAGCAACAGACGGTGCCCCAGACCGAGCGACAGACACGGCGGGACGGCGTAGGTTGACAAACGTGACGAACGAGCCGCGGGGAGCCGAGGAAATCGGCGACGCCATCCGCGCCGAGGTCGCTCGCGCCGCCCAGCCTGCGGACGCCTACCGGGCATCGGGTCCGATGGCCGACCAGCAGAAGTCGACGGTGTCCTGGCTCGACGTGGCGCGCGCTCGACGCGAGGCTGCGCGTGGGCAGCAACCCCTGTCGCGCACGCCTCCCCCGGTGGACCACGACCCGGTCGGCGACCGGCCGGCGGCCGCGCCGCAGCACACGCCGAAGCACATGAGCATCGGCTCGTCTGCCTCGGGAGACCTCCCACCATCAGGAGTGGCGCTGCCCGTGGACCGCGGCACCGACCTGTTCGCTGCGAGCCGTGACGTGATCGACATCGTGAACGGTAATCTCCCACGTTCTCCGGGAGAGTCCCGCACTCCCGAAGAGGTCGCCACCGAGTCGCGCTCGAGCCCATCGCGTCCGGGACGAGGGGTTCTCCCGGAGGCCGGCACCAGCCTCGACGTGGAGTTTCCACCGCGGCTTGGCGCTCACCGTGCCATCGGCGCACTGCTGCTGCTGGACCTGATCTTCACCTGCGTGGCGGCGTACCTCGCCTACGAGGACCCGCGCCCGCTCACCCTCGGAAGCGCCGGCCTCCTGCTCACCGTCACCCTGGTGCTGTACGCCGTCCGGGCGGGATCGTCACCGACCCACCTCGCGATTCGCTCCGGCCAGCTCGAGGTGACCCGCGGCAAGAGCCTCGAGCGGTTCGACCTCACCAGCCGCTACACCCGCATCGAGGTCGTCGGGAAACCCGGTCGGCCCGGCTGGAAGGTGCTCCTGGGACGGTTCGGCAGGGAGCCCTTGGTGATCACCTCCTCGGTGGTGGACGCCAAGGCGTTCGCCGTCGAGCTGGAGCGGTATCGACCGCGCCCCTGAGGCGGATCCGACCGGGCACGATGGCCTAAGGTGCGCCGGTGACCCGATCCGAGCGTGCTGACACGCGTGGCTACGAGCGGGACGACGCCTCGATCGAGGAGGTCGACCGGCAGTCGCGGCTCTACACCCCACTGGCGGACGCCGTCCGCGCGTTGGCCGACGCTTCCATTCGTACCGAGGTCGAGGACGAGGAGGTCCGCGCGGTGACCGCCGAGCTCGAAGCATTGGCGGCGCGCCTGCGTGCCAGCCAGCTCCCTGGCTCCTACGGCGTGAGGTTCGGCGAGGGCAGCCGGGGACGTTCCTGGGGAAACGCCGTGGTCGGGCTGCGCAACCCGGTGGCGCCACCGCTGCTGATCGAGCACCACCCGAGTGGCAACGGTGAGGTGTGGAGCGACTTCCACCTCGGTGCTGCCTACGAGGGCCCCCCGACCCTGGTGCACGGAGGCGTGGCGGCGCTGATCCTCGACCAGATGCTCGGCGAGGCGGCCGGAGCCGGCGGCAGGCCGGGCATGACCGGGACGCTCACGCTGCGCTACCGCCAGGCCACTCCCCTCGGCGACCTGCGCGCCGAGGCATGGATCGACCGCAGCGAAGGCATCAAGACCTGGGCCAAGGGCCACCTCCTCGGCCCCGAGGGCGTCACCGTCGAGGCTGAAGGAGTGTTCATCCTGCCGAGATGGGCGCGCGAGCAGCTCGCTGAGGCACCGACCTACTACGAGTAGCTCCCGCGTCGCGCAACGGTGCGCCGCGAGGTCAGGCCGCGAGGTCAGAGGGCCATGAACAAGATCTGCTCGCGGGTGTACTCGCGACCGGGGTGCTCGGCACTCAGGTGGGCCTGGGTGAGCTCGACGAGCTCGTCCTCATCCTTGCCGCGGATCTGCTCACCGCACGGGCAGCTCATCAACGTCTTCGCGTAGGCCATGCCCTCAGCCTAACCGTCGACGAGACGCTCCCGACCTTCGTGCGGACCAGCTCGCGCATCGTCACCCCTTGCGGTGGTCTGATCCTTGCTGGCCCTGCCTACGGTGGAGATCATGGCTACGAACAACGGCAAGCTCCGCTACACCACCCCTGGCATCTCGACGGCTGACGCCGAGCGCGTCGTCGACCTGCTGCAGGAACGACTTCACGCCACCAACGACCTGCACCTGACGCTGAAGCACGTGCACTGGAACGTCGTGGGACCGCACTTCATCTCGGTGCACGAAATGATCGACCCTCAGGTCGAGGAGGTCCGCGGCTTCTCCGACGCGATCGCCGAGCGGATCGCGACCCTCGGCGGATCTCCTCAGGGCACTCCCGGGGCGATCGTGGAGAACCGGACGTGGGACGAGTACTCGATCGGTCGCGCGACGACGCAGGAGCACCTCGGCGCGCTCGACATCGTCTACCAGGGAGTGATCACCAGCTACCGCGAGGCGATCAAGGAGCTGGGCGAGCTCGACCCGGTCACCGAGGACATGTTCATCGGACACACCGACAAGCTCGAGCTCTTCCACTGGTTCGTACGGGCGCACCTGGAGGACAAGAGCGGCGCGCTCAGCACCGAGGACGCCAGCTCCGAGAAAGCCGCCGCGGCGGCTGCCCGCGAATGAGCTGAGACGAGGGCCGGCAAAGGACCGGACCCGTCGCGACCCCGCGGCGGACCCTGCGGCGGACCCTGCGTGCGGAGGGCGTCCTAGCCTTTACTCACCGGCGATCCGCGGGCCCGTGTGCCGGGTGCCGTCGTCGTCGTAGGACGTCTGGCTGAAGTCGACGGCCCGCTTGGCGTTGACGATCGAGGTGACCATGACCGTGCCGAGCTGGCCGTCGCGGTCGAACACCGCGGCGGTACCGACTGCGATGCCGTCGGCCTCGACGCGATCGAGCGCCGAGAGTCCGATCTCGAGGCCGTGTGGCGCGCGGGCCAAGGCCAAGGTGATGTCGGTGTTGATGTGCTCGACGCCGCCGCTGCCCCAGTTGCAGACCAGGCTCGCCCCGTCGGCGATGGCGGCCACGGACTGGAAGGGCGTCAGCCTCTCACCGGCGACGATCGGCACGGCGGCGTTCCAGGACTGCTTGTGCGAGCCGTTCTGGTGCTCGGCGAAGTTCTGCGACCACCCGGCCTCGCTGTGCATGAACGGCACCCGCGGCTCGTCGCTGATCGGCGACACGTCCAGCGGCGGCGGGACCGG
>JBAVCA010000324.1:0-1832 GCA_049586475.1 Nocardioides sp. | reverse complement strand
TCTCTCCCAGCGTCACGTCGGCACCGTTGGCCGGTAGCCGGTTCTCGGAGCCGTCCAGGTGCAGCAACGTCAACCGCCTCGGCGGACGGCCGAGAGTGTGCACCCGCGCCACCGTCTCCTGACCCCGATAGCAGCCCTTGTCCAGGTGCACAGCCGGGCCGATCCAGCCCATCTCGTTGGGGATCGTGCGGTGATCGGTGTCAAGCCCGAAGCGCGGCTCTCCTCGAGCGATACGCAGCGCCTCGAAGGCCCACAGCCCGGCCGCCGGCCCGGCGGCTTCGGCGTACGTCGTCAGCTGTTCTCGGAGCACCAGGCGGTACCCGGTCACCGGACGCCAGGTGAGCGCCTGGGTGGGCGTCTCGATGCTGATCTCCACGCGGGTCATGAACTTCATCTTCTCGAGGAAGTCGACCAGCGCGGCGGCCGCGCCCGGCTCGGTCCACGCGGTGAACGCCTCGCCGTCGTCGGCTCCGCGGAACTCGTGCTCGACGTGGCCGTTGGGGCTCAGCACCAACCCCTGCGTCTGGACGCCGGGGGCCAGGTCGAGGAAGTACTGCGTGGTGAGGGCGTGCAACCAGGTCAGCCGGTCCGGCCCGCTGATCCGGAAGACGTCGTGGTGCGAGAGATCGACGAACCCTTCGCCCGCCTCCAGGGAACGCTGCTCGGTGTTGAACGACCCGTAGTGGGCAGCGACCGGCGCATCGATGCCGTTGCCGGCAACCGCTCGGGGAAGCGCGAGCAAGGGGCTCGCAGCTGCGTGCTCGTTTGTCTCGGTGGAGTCGGTCATGGTGCGCATCCTCCTTGGCAGGTGCCGAACACCGTGAGGTGCCCCTCGTCGATCTCGAAGCCGTGCTCAGCAGCCAGCGCGGTGCGCAAGGGGCCGAGCACATCAGTCTCAACGGATGTGACGCGCTTGCAATTCCGACAGACCAGGTGGAAGTGCTCGTGACCGTGCACCGAGTGGTACGTCGGCGAGCGGTCGCTGAGGTGGGCATGACGGATCAGGCCGACCTCCTCGAGCACCTCGAGGGTGCGGTAGACCGTCGACAGGTTGATGGCGGACGAGGTCTCGCGCACGTGGGCGTGCACCTGGTCGGGCGTTGCGTGGGTGAGGTCTTGGACCGCCGTGAGGATCAGCTCGCGCTGCGGAGTCAGCCGGAAGCCGCGCGAGCGGAGCTCGTCGCGCCAGTCGCCCCCGGAGGCTTGATGGTCATGGCCAGGCTTGTGCTCGTGCTCGTGCTCGTGCTCGGGCTCGTGGTCATGGTCGTGCTCCGCGGGGCTCATCGTCACTGCCGCTGCAAGCGCGCCCAGAGGTGGGGCTGGAGCTCCTGACCCATCGCCTCCATGTCGTAGGCGTACAGGAGGTCTCCCTCGACCTGGCCGTAGATCCGGTGCCCGGAGGCGACCTCCTTGGCGGTCTCGGTGAAGCCGACCCCCGCGGTGCGCAGCTCGACCTTTCCGGCGGCACCCATTCCGTACCAGATCTCGGAGAACCCGGTGTTGTGGGCGAGAACGAGCTCGAGCTTGCCGTCCTCCAGGCACCGCAGGAAGCCGGTCTCCTGAGCGGCCTCGCGGACCTTCTCACCGTCCTCGTCGAGGATCCAGGAGCGGGCAAAGTAGTGGAAGAACGGACGTCCGTCCTGCTGGAAGACCACCTCTTGGCCGTAGGAGAACTTCTCGATCGTGGGGTAGTCGCCGTGGCCGCTGCCGCCCCAGGTGCCCAGGAGCCAGGCCACAGGTCCGCAGTTGGGGTGCAGGTTGCTGGGGATGTGAAACACGACGCCCACTCTAGCGGCGCGCGCGGACGGCGAGCAGCGACCACCGGCTTCACC
>JBAVCA010000323.1:0-2044 GCA_049586475.1 Nocardioides sp. | reverse complement strand
GCCAACCCCGACGCCACGGTCACCTACGACCCGGTCGGCTCGGGCGACGGCCGTCGCAACTTCATCAGCGGTGCCACCGACTTCGCCGGGACCGACTCGGCCCTCGACGACGACGAGGGCGAGCTCGCCGGCGCTCAGGACCGCTGCGGCGGCGACGTCATCCAGGTCCCGGCCTACGTCTCCCCGATCGCGGTCGTCTTCAACCTCGACGGCATCGAGTCGCTGAACTTGGCCCCCGCCGTGATCGCCGGCATCTTCGCGGGCGAGATCACCTCCTGGGACGCCCCCGAGATCGCCGCCGACAACAGCGACGTCGACCTTCCCAGCACCGAGATCACCGTGGTGCACCGCGCCGACGACTCCGGCACCACCGAGAACTTCACCAAGTACCTCGAGGCCGTTGCGGCCGACGTGTGGACCTACGAGCCCGACGGGGTGTGGCCCGACGCGCTCTCCGGTGCCTCCGGCGAGGGCACCTCGGGGCTCATCGACCTGGTCAGCCAGGGCGACGGCTCCATCGGCTACGCCGACGACTCGGCCGCCGGTGACCTCGGCATCGCCGCGGTCGGCGTCGGTGAGGAGTTCAACGAGCCCAGCGCCGAGGGTGCCGCCCAGGTCGTGGCGCAGTCGCCGCGCACCGAGGGTGTCCCGGCGTCCGACATGGCGGTGGACCTGGCCCGCGACACCACCGAGGCCGGGTCCTACCCGGTGCTGCTGGTCTCCTACCTGCTGGCCTGCACGTCGTACGACGACGCGGAGACGGCCGCCCTGGTCAAGGGCTACCTGTCCTACGTGCTCTCGGCCGACGGCCAGATCGCCGCGCAGGGTGAGGCCGGCTCGGCCCCGCTCGACCGTGGGCTCGCTGACGAGGCGCTCGGCCTGGTCGACAGCATCTCGGGCTGACCGGGATTCCCGCACATGACTAACCTGCGTAGGGCGGTCCGCGCGGACCGCCCTACGTGGGGCAGCACCTACGAGCCATGAGGAGTTCCGTTGGCCACGACGAGCACCGAGCCTGAGACCCCGGAGCAGCGCCAGGTCTCCACGCAGTGGACCAAGCGCGGCGGTGGCGGCGACCGCGTCTTCCTCGGGCTCTCGCAGGCCGCGGCCATCGCGATCATGGCCGCGCTCGCGGGCGTCTTCGTCTTCCTCTTCATCGAGGGCTTCGACGGGATGCGCCTGCCTGCCGACGACTACAGCGACGGTGGCGGCGCGACGTCGTTCCTCGGCTACGTCGGGCCGCTCGTCTTCGGCACGGCCTTCTCGGCGGTCATCGCCCTGATCATCGCTGTTCCGCTGGCCATCGGGATCGCGCTCTTCATCTCGCACTACGCGCCGCGCCGGCTCGCCACCCCCATCGGCTACGTGATGGACCTGCTCGCCGCGGTGCCCAGCGTCGTCTACGGCCTGTGGGGTGGCAGTGCGCTGGCGGTCGCGCTCAAGCCCGCCATCGTCTGGATGGGCGACAACCTCAACTGGCTGCCGTTCTTCGACGAGGACAACGTTGCCGTCAACGGCCGCACGATGATCACCGTCGCCCTCGTCCTGGCGATCATGATCCTGCCGATCATCGCCGCGATCTGCCGCGAGATCTTCGCCCGAACGCCGCGCCTGCACGAGGAGGCCGCGCTGGCCCTGGGCGCCACGCGCTTTGAGATGATCCGCTACGCGGTCTTCCCCTACGCGCGCTCCGGAATCATCTCCGCGGTCATGCTCGGCCTCGGGCGCGCGCTCGGAGAGACGATGGCGGTGGCGATGGTGCTGCCGTCGAGCTTCATCGTCAGCTTCAACCTGATCGGTGAGTCGAGCCCGCGCACGATCGCGGCCAACATCGCCTCCAACTACAAGGAGAGCACCCCCTCGACCCAGTCGCTGCTGATCGCGACCGGGCTGGTGCTGTTCGCCTTCACCTTCGCGGTGAACTTCGCCGCGCGCTACATCGCGGGCAGCTCCGAGAGGCGGTTCGCCAAGTGACGACGATCGACGAGCAGCCGGTCACGACCGGTCTGCCAGCGGTGCCGCTGATGGCGCCGCGGCTGCCCAG
>JBAVCA010000322.1:0-4946 GCA_049586475.1 Nocardioides sp. | reverse complement strand
GGCATGGGCCTGCACGCGGCGTTGTTCTGGCCCGGAGTGCTGCTCGCACTGGCGATCTGCCAGCTCCTGATCTCGGCAGGACTGCGCCTGTTCGGTCGGATCTGGGTCGGCGTCGGAGGCCTGTGGCTTGCTCTGACCTCAGGTTCCTTCGCGGGGGTGGGGGCCGCCTGGGGCGACTGGCGAACCAGCGGTCTGGGGCTGGGGCAGTTCTTGGCGAAGCTGCCCCAGGACTACTCACAGGACGACGAGGCAAACGCCCATCTGACCAACCTGCTCGTCGATGCGATCATCCCGCAGCGTTCGATCCTCTTCGGCCTGGGCGTCGGGCTGATCGTCCTCACCCTGCTGGTCGTCGGACGCGGCCTGGGCGAGAGCCGGCTGCTCTGGCCAGCAGCGATCTTGACCGGGCTGCTGCCGATGGCGCACCCGCACACCTTCATCGTCGCCATGGCGCTGCTGGGCACGGTGGTCGCCGAGGCAGCCTGGCGCAAGCGCGGCGTGCCGTGGAGGTACCTCGGTCCGGTCGGGGTCGCGCTGGCGATCGCTGCCCCGCAGCTGATCTGGCAGCAGACCGCCAACGACTACGGCACCGGGGGTCGGTTCCGCCTGTTCTGGCAGCACCAGGAGGGCGAGTCGTTGCTCGGGTACTGGTGGGCGAACTTCGGGCTGATGGGACTGGCCCTGCTCTCGATTCCACTGGTGATGCGTCGAGACCAGCGGGTCCTGTGGATCCTGCCGGCGCTTGCCGTCCTGGCCATCACCCAGGTCTACGCCTTCCAGCCGTTCGAGTACGACAACCTCAAGCTCATCTACTGGGTCTACATCATCGGTGGCTTCTTCATCGCTCACCTGGGCGTCCAGCTGGTACGACGCTCCTGGTTGTTCCTGGCCCTGGTGCTCCCCGTGGCTCTGGTCGTCGCGATCCCGGGCGCACTGGCGATCACCCGCGACCTCACGGCTCGCGACCAGTTCGCCAGTCCCGCTGACATCGAGCTCGCCGACTGGGCCAGAGCCAACACGCCGCCCGACGCAGTGTTCGCGGCGTCGGACCTGCCCAACGTCTCGGTGGCGACCCTGGCCGGCCGGAGCCTGGTGCTGGGTTACCGGGGCTGGCTCTTCAACTTCAACATCCCCTACGCAGCCAGAGAGGCGGCGGTGGCTGCCGCGTTCGCCGGCGACTTCGACGATCCGCAGCTGCGCAGCTTCGGCGCCGACTACGTCCTGGTCTCCTACGGCGACGACGCCGCCTGGAGCGTCGATCGCCAGGCGCTGGCTGCCTACCCGCTGGTGTGGAGCAACGACACCTGGTCGGTCTACGAGATGCCCACGGATGACCTGAGCGAGCTTGGTTAGTTGCAGTTCTCGACCAGGGTCAGGTGCTCGTCGACCGCGGCAGCGAGCTGGGCGATCGCGGCTGCCGGCCCGTCGGGCCGGTACTCACCTGACATCGTCACGGCCACCGCGGGCCGATAGCCGGCGGTGGTGAGCGTGACGTCCGACTCCTGGTCGTCGAACTCCTCGGGCGCCACGTACCAACCGACGCCATTGGCGATCTCGCACGACGACGTGGCCTGATCGAAGTCCTCCGGCACCCTGACCCCGCAGCGCACGATGATGGGCGGGTCGCCGTAAGCGCCCCCCAGCGCCCCGGCAGGCTCGACGTCGCGCGCGGGGAGGTCGAAGATGCTCGTCGGAAGGTCGGCTGCGAACGCCTCGCACGCCTCGCGGCCGGCGTCGTCGAGGTCAGGGGTGATGACCTCGACGGGCCCCGCGGAACAGGCAGCGAGCAGCGTCAGCGCGAGAAGTGGGCCGAGGAGCGAGCGGCTCAGATGTGGACGACCGGGCACGTGAGGGTGCGGGTGATGCCGTCGAGGTTCTGGACCTTGGAGACGACGAGCTTGCCGAGCTCGTCAACGTTGCGGGCCTCGGCACGCACGATGACGTCGTACGGTCCGGTGACGTCCTCGGCCAAGGTGACTCCCTTGACCAGGGCGATGGCCTTGGCCACCTCCGCGGCCTTGCCGACGTCGGTCTGGATCAGGATGTAGGCCTGGACGACCATGGGTGCGCTCCTTTGCGACGGGCGGAACTCTGGGTGTGTGGTGCCGGTGCTGTCGGTCCGACGACCGAGCTCGCTCGACGCCGGAGGTCAACCTATCGCGGGTCCTCGCCGGGGCGATAGGCACATCTGGTGGGATGGTGTCCATGGCGAACCCGACGCACCCGAGACCTCCGTGGCCGGCGGACGCAACTCTGGCGGGGGTGGGGGAGTTCGGGCTGATCGGCGAGCTCGTCTCGCTCTTCCCGCAGGGCGAGCAGGTCCTGGTGGGTCCCGGTGACGACGCCGCCGTGCTGCGGGTCCGCACCGGTCACGTCGTGGTCTCCACCGATCTCCTCGTCGAGGGGCGCCACTTCCGGCGTGACTGGGTCGAGGCGGTCGACGTGGGCCACCGTGCTGCCGCTCAGAACATCTCCGACATCAACGCCATGGGTGGCCGGGCGCACTCGTTGACGATCGGGCTCGCTGCTCCGCCCGACCTCCCGGCTCGATGGGCGCTCGACTTCGCCCGCGGGTTCGCCGACGAGTGCGCCACCGTGGGGGCCTCGGTCGTGGGTGGTGACGTGACCGGCGCTGCCGAGATCGTGATCGCGGTGACGGTGCTCGGCGCTTGCACCCAGTCCCCAGTGCTGCGTTCGGGCGCCTCTCCGGGCGACGTGCTCGCGCTGGCCGGTCGTCAGGGGTGGGCCGCGGGCGGCCTGGCGGTGCTCGGTCGCGGCTTCCGCTCCCCGCGAGCGCTCGTCGAGGCCTACCGCCGACCCGAGCCGCCGTACGACGCGGGGCCGGACGCAGCTGAGGCCGGTGCGACCTCGATGATCGACGTTTCGGACGGCTTGCTGTCCGAGGCCGCGCACCTGGCGGTCGGGTCCGGGGTCTCGATCGACGTCCGACGCGGCGCGTTCGATCTCCCCGAGCCGCTGCACGCCGTGGGCGCCGCCCTCAACATCGACGCCGTGTCCCTGGTGCTCAGCGGCGGCGAGGACCACTCGTTGCTTGCGACGTTCCCCGCCGGCACCTCACTGCCGGAAGGCTGGACGGTGATCGGCGAGGTGTACGACGGCGAGCCCGGGGAGGTGACCGTCGACGGTGCGCCGTACGACGGTCCGCCTGGGTGGACCCACTTCTGAGGTGACCGCCGGTCCGAAGGTTCGTCGCCCTGACCGACCGTCACGACGATGCCGCCAGCGCGCGGTAGGAGACCGGGCCCCTGAGCTCAGGGCGTACAAAGCACAACAGACCGCCACCCTGGGTGACGGTCTGCTGGAGATGCGGTGAAGCTCGAGGTCAGCGCGAGACCTTGCCCGCCTTGAGGCAGCCGGTGCACACGTTGAGACGCTGAGGGGTGCCGTTGATCTTGGCACGCACTCGCTGGATGTTCGGGTCGAAGCGGCGCTTGGTGATCTTGCGCGACCACGGGCGGTTGTTGCCGAAGCCCGGCTTCTTGGCGCAGATGTCGCAGACGGCAGCCACGGGACACTCCTGAATAAGTCTGGTGAGGTGAGGACGGGGTAGAACGACCACTACGGTGATCACGTCAGGTCGGACCGGTCTGGTACATCGGTCCACGGGCCCGCTGAGCAGGCAACCGCGCAATCGTATCCGACCTGCGGCCCTGCCCGAAATCGAGCATGACGCTCGGTAGCGTGTGCCGTCGTGCTGGTCCTGTGCGGCCATCGGCGCGTCGGGCTCGATGATGACAGCAGGGACAGCCGCAAGGAAGAGGGGCTCGGATGGAAGAGGCACCTATCGGTGACGGCATCGACCTCGCCGTCATCCTGCGGTTCGTCGACATCGCCACCGACGCCCTGGCTGCAGCACGCGAGGAGATCGACGCTCTCAACGTCTACCCGGTGCCGGACGGCGACACCGGCACCAACATGTACCTCACCGTCTCCGCCGCCCGCGACGCTGTCAGCGAGGCCGCGCTCGCCGAGGTCATCACCCGGGACAGCAGCGCGCACGAGGCGCGCAACGCAGCGCTCGCAGCGTTCGCCCGCGGAGCGCTGCTGGGAGCCCGTGGCAACTCGGGGGTGATCCTCAGCGAGATGCTCGGTGCCATCGCGCGTCGGATCGGCTCAGCCCCGCCAGACGAGCGCAACGCCCAGACGATGGGAGAAGCGTTGCGCGACGCCACCGACGCCAGCTACCGAGCGGTCGGCACGCCGGTCGAGGGCACGATCCTGACCGTGGCCCGAGCGGCCTCCGACGCAGCCATGGCTCTCGCGGAGCACTCGGACGTCCGGGCGCGAGACGTGTTCGCGGTGGCTGCCGCGGCGGCGCGCGAGGCCTTGGCCCGTACGCCGGAGCAGCTGGACGTCCTCCGGCTCGCTGGGGTGGTCGACGCCGGCGGGCGCGGGCTCAGCGTGATCCTCGACGCCGCTGAGACGGCGTTGACGGGCCGACGTCCGCTCGCGGTCCACAGCCCGCTGGGGCACCGCTCCATCCCGCTCCCGCTTCCGGTAGCGGCTTCGGCGAGCGACCTCACGCCGGAGGGTCCCTCCTACGAGGTGATGTACCTCCTCGAGGCCGAGGACGACAAGATCCCGACGCTCCGCGAGCGGCTTGCCCCGCTGGGTGACTCCTTGGTGGTGGTGGGAGGGCAGGGCTTGTGGAACGTGCACGTGCACGTCGATGACGTCGGGGCTGCCATCGAGTGCGGCATCGAGGCCGGGCGCCCGCACCGGGTGCGCGTGACGCACTTCGCCGAACAGATCGCCGTCCGGAACGATGGGCATGGCGCAGGGCACGTTGAAGGGCAGGTCGAAGGGCAGGTCGAAGGGCAGGGCGACGGGCAAGGTGACGGGCGGGGAGCGGGACAGGTCGATCAGCGCAGTCGTCAGCAGGCGCCCCGTCAGGGAGGCCAGAGCGCTACAGCGCAGTCGCGTCG
>JBAVCA010000321.1:0-8553 GCA_049586475.1 Nocardioides sp. | reverse complement strand
CCCTCGCGCTCGGCGGCGGCGTCGCCGTCCATCCGCTCCTCAGGAGCACGGGTCGCTCCGCCCGCGGTGCGGGTGTAGGCGACGTAGGACCCCGTGCGTCGCTCGAGGACCCCGCGAAAGTCTCCGGCGATGCCGACCGGCCAGGTCAGTGGAGTCGGCTGGAGCCCGATGTCGTTCTCGATCTCCTCCATCAGCGCCAGGGCGTCGAGGCCGGGCCGGTCCCACTTGTTGATGACCGTGATGACCGGGATCCCTCGGGCCTTGCAGACCCGAAAGAGCTTGAGCGTCTGCGGCTCCAGGCCCTTGGCCGCGTCGATCAGCATGACCGCGCAGTCGACGGCGGACAGCACTCGGTAGGTGTCCTCGGAGAAGTCGGAGTGGCCAGGGGTGTCGACGAGGTTGATCACGTGCTCGCCGTAGGCGAACTGCAGTGCTGCGGACGTGATCGAGATCCCGCGGGCCTTCTCCATCTCCATCCAGTCCGAGACCGTCGAGCGTCGCCCGGACTTGCCATGGACCGCACCGGCCTCGTTGATCACCTGGGCGTGCAGCGCCAGCGCCTCGGTCAGCGTCGACTTACCGGCGTCGGGGTGGCTGATGACCGCGAACGTACGCCGCCGCAGCGCCTCGCGGGTCACGTCGGCGGCCTGCTTGTGCTCGGCCCGGTCGGTCGCGGTGGCCGGGTGTTCGGTGTCGGAGGAAGTCACAGTGCCCCGAGTCTAGGAGCCCCCTACTCGGATGGCGTCTCCGGCTGGTCGTGGATCGGCTCGTCGGGCAGTCGCTTGATCCGCTTGCTGCGCTTGCGCCGGCTCGGGATCATCGAGCGCATCTCCTCGAGCTTCCCGAAGCACAGCAGTCGGTCGCCGGCATGCAGCACGTGGCGACCGTTTGGGTTGGGGATCACGCTGGTGCCGCGCTGCAGGGTCAGCGCGGAGATGTCGCGCTCCCGCAGGCCGGAGTCGCCCAGCGACTTGCCCACCAGGTCCGAGGCCGAGTGCACCAGGATCTCGGCCACGCCGTAACCGGTGGAGACGGTCAGCCGTTGCCGGACGTCGATCTCGGGGAAGGCGACCTGGTTGTCGATGTAGTCGATGATCGAGCCCGCGACGTCGAGCTGGGTGGCACGCTCGATGCCCTCAAGACCTGGCGAGGAGTTGACCTCCATCACCTGCGGGCCGTCGTTGCCCTCGAGCATGTCGACGCCGGCCACCCGCAGCCCCATGATCTGCGCGGAGCGCACCGCGGCCTTCTCGAACTCCGGAGGTAGGTCGACCTTCTCCACCGACCCGCCCCGATGGACGTTCGAGCGGAACTCATCGCCCTGCGCCACCCGGCGCATCGCGGCGACCACCCGGTCGCCGACCACCAGGGCCCGGATGTCGCGGCCCTTGCTCTCCTTGACGAACCGCTGGATCAGGACGTTCTGCTTGGTGCTCTGCAAGGTCTCGATGATCGCCTCGGCGACCTTGATGTCGGGAGCCAGGATCACGCCGATGCCCTGCGTGCCCTCGAGAAGCTTGATCACCACCGGCGCACCGCCCACCCGCTCGATGGCCGGGATCACGTCAGCGCGGTCGCGCACGAAGGTCGTGGCGGGCATGCTGATCTCGTGGCGCGAGAGGATCTGGGTCGCGCGCAGCTTGTCGCGCGAGTTGCTGATCCCCCACGACGTGCAGGGGGTGTAGACATCCATCTGCTCGAACTGCCGCACCACGGCGGTGCCGAAGTAGGTCACCGAGTTGCCGATCCGCGGCAGGATGGCGTCGTACGTCGAGAGTCGCTTGCCGCGGAACTGCAGCGCCGGCTCGTCCCCGGCGAGGTCGATGCCGAAGCGCAAGGTGTTGAGCACCTTCACGTCGTGGCCTCGGTCCAGCGCCGCCGTGCGCAGGCGCTGCGTACTGTACGACCGGGGAGCGCGGGACAGGATCGCGAGTTTCACGAGGGTTTCCACCAACTGAGAACGAAGGGATGCGGGCGACGTGTCGGATGAGTCGACGGACCAGTCCTACACCCTCGCGGGTTGGCGCGAGTGGGTCAGCCTTCCCGCGGTCGGCGTCGACTGGATCAAGGCCAAGCTCGACACCGGCGCCCGGAGCTCGGCGATCCACGCCTTCGACCTCGAGGAGTTCGACCGCGACGGGGCACCCTGGGTGCGCTACAGCGTCCACCCCTGGCAGGCCAGCGACGCCGACCCCGTGCAGGTCGAGAGCCGGGTGCTGGACACCCGCGAGGTCCGCAGCTCCTCGGGGCACAGCGAGGAACGCCTCGTGGTGCCGATGGCGGTGTCCTTGATGGGCAGGACCATCACCGCCGAGGTGACCCTGAGCCGCCGCGACGAGATGGGCTTTCGGATGCTCGTGGGACGCGAGGCACTGCGCCAGGGTTTTGTCGTCGACCCGTCCCGCTCCTACCTCGGCGAGCGCCCCGCCCTGGCCATCCGTCGTCGCAACCGGGGGCGATGAGACGTGGCCCGCTCCTCCTTCGAGATCGGCACCGTACGAGTGCGTCCAGGCCTGCGCCGGGCCCTGTCCCTGCCGATCACCCGTCTGGTCACCGGTGCCGAGGTCGACCTGCCGATCCGAGTCGTGCACGGGCGCGAGGACGGCCCGACGGTCTGGGTGAACGCTGCCATCCACGGCGACGAGGCGGTCGGCGTCGAGGTGATCCGCCAGGTGCTCGCCGACCTCGACCCCAAGACGCTGCGCGGCACGCTGATCGCGGTCCCGATCGTCAACGTGCTCGGCTTCATGGCCGCCAGCCGCTACCTGCCTGACCGGCGCGACCTCAACCGATCGTTCCCGGGGTCGGCTCGCGGGTCGTTGGCAGGCCGGATCGCTCACCTGATGATGACCGAGGTCGTCGACAAGTGCAGCGTCGGCATCGACCTGCACACCGGCTCGGACCGACGCACCAACCTCCCCCAGATCCGTGCCGACCTGGAGGACCCCGAGACCCGCACGCTGGCTGCCGCCTTCGCCGCTCCGGTGATGCTCCACGCCCGGCTGCGTGACGGATCGCTGCGCTATGCCGCGCGCGAGCGTGGCGCCAAGGTGCTGCTCTACGAGGCAGGCGAGGCCTGGCGGATGGATGACTGGGCGATCGACGCCGGCGTGGCCGGCGTACGGCGTGTCCTGGCCGCGCTGGAGATGACCGATCCGGTGGCCGACGACGAGCCGGAGACGAGCGCCGTGAGCTGGCGCAGCGGGTGGGTGCGCGCGCGCGGCACCGGGATGATCCACCTCGACGTCCGACTCGGCCAACAAGTCGTCAAGGGTGAGCGGATCGGTGGGTTGTTCGACTCGCTGGGACGGCGGGTGCGGCTGATCCATGCGGATCGCGACGGCCTGGTCGTCGGTCGGACCGAGGCGCCGGTGGTGAACTCCGGCGATGCTGTCGTCCACATCGCCGAGACGGCGCCGCTCTAGGTCAGAAGGGCCCCGAACCGCTCTCGAGCGGTCTGCGACAGCGGGACCGGACGACGCGTCTGGTCGTCCATCTGCACGATGACGGTCTCGGCGCGGGCCACGATCCGGCCGTCCTGGAAGAGCGCCTGCTCCATCCCCACGGACGTCCGGCCGATCCGTTGGACCCGGGTACCGACGTCCACCTGGCCCGGCCAGAGGATCTCGCCGAGGAAGTCGAGGGTCAGCCGGGCGATCACCCACTCGCGCCCGTCCTCGGTGAGCTGCGCCGTCGGGTCGCGCAGCACCTCGACGCGCCCGGTCTCTAGGAGCGTGGCGAAGACGGAGTTGTTGACGTGACCCTGCCGGTCGGTGTCGCCGTAGCGGAGCTTGTCGTGGCTGCGGGCTGGGAAGTCGTCGAGCGCTGGGTGATCGGTCACCGTCGTAGTGTGCCGGACGGGTCCTGGGTCAGCGGGAGCTCCACGGTGAAGACGCTGCCCCCGCCCGGGTTGGGGTCCACCGAGATCTCTCCGCCGTGCCGTTGCACCACCTGGTGGCAGATGGCCAGGCCCAGGCCCGTTCCGGTGTAGGTGGCCCCGTTGGACGCCCCGGCATGCGCGCGCACGAACGGGCGGAACACCTCCCCGCTCTTCTCGGTCGCGATGCCGATCCCGCGGTCGGCGAAGCGGAGCTGCACCCGACCCCGCTGCTCGCTCGCGCTGACGTCGAGCAAGGGCGCGGTTCCGGGGGCGACGTACTTGACGGCATTCCCGATCAGGTTCGCGAACAGCTGTCGAAGCCGGTCGACGTCGGCCTCGATCACGGGCAAGTCACCCAGGTGGATGTGCGGGACGACGAGCGCCGCGTCACCGCCGGCATCGAGGTGCGGGGCTGCAGCCTCCTGGGCAAGGGCATTGAGGTCGACACTGGCCCAGGTCAGCTCCGCGTCCCGAGCTGTCGTGTACTCGAGCAGATTGCTGATCAGGTCGTCCATCCGAGCAGTCCCGGCGGTCGCCTTCGCCAGGTAGGTCGCGGTCTCGGCGAGCAGGGCCGGATCGCCCTCCAGGTCCGGGAGACAGTGGTCGGTGAGCATCCCGATGTAGCCACCGATGACCGTCAGCGGGTGTCGTAGGTCGTGCGCCACGACACCCGCGAAGCCGGCGAGCTCGGCCTGCTGGCGCCGCTCCTGCGTGACGTCGCGAAACACCGCGAGGGCGCCCTGCTGACCGTCTCCCAGCGCGAGCGGGCGCCCCGACATCTCGATCTGGGTCCCCTCGGGGCGATTGCTGTTGCGCACATACATCGGCATCTGGTCGGTGCTTTCCCCTGCCAAGGCCCTCACCAGCGGCATCTCAGCGGTCGTCACCGGCGACCCATCAAGGTGGAGCAGCCCGAAGTTCTCCTGCCACTCCTCCGGGTCGTCGGGGAAGGCTGCCGGTGCGGAGGCAACGGTCTCGTCGATCCCGAGGATCTCTCGAGCGGCGCGGCTCTGCAGCACGAACCTGCCCTGCGCGTCCACGATCGAGACTCCGACCTCATCGATGGTCTCGACCATCGCGTCGAGCATCGATGCCTGGCCGCGCGAGATCAGCTCGGCCGCGGCCAGGTCGGCGGTCGCCCGGCGGACCCGCTGCGCGGAGCGCTCGCGTCCGGACACCAGGAGCCACACGAGCAAGCCGGCCAGGAGTGCGAGGAGGCTGCCCGCGATCATCGAGTTGCGCGGCATGTGGCGGCTCTGGCCGACCAGCGAGGCGTAGTCGGCTGCGACCTCCAGCGTCCACTCGTGCTGGGCGACCTGGAGCTGCCTGGCCTCGCTGATCGTGTCGCCGTCGAGCTCACGCGGCACCGTTGCGACCTGGATGTCTGCCCCGGCCACGTCGTCAGCCTTGAGCACCACCTCCACTGCGCCCCCGGCAGAGTCGCCGAGCACCTGACCGAGAAAATCTTGTCCTCGCACACCCATCAGCACCCAGCCGATGAACTCGCCGTTCTTGCTCACCGGCTCCACCAGCACGAAGGACGTCTGGCGCTCCTGCTCGGGAAGCTGCTGATCGATGACCAGCTGATAGGCGTCCGAGACGGCCGCGGACCCACTGCGACGCGACTCCATCAAAGCCGCGTACGGGGCCGGCGCGACGCTCAGGTCAAGGCCCCCCGGCCGGTCCGGACTCCCGTCCAGGCTGGTGAACGCCAGCGCGAAGAGGTGCTCGCCGCGGGTGGCATCGGGCTCCAGCACCAAGTCCGGCGCAAAGCTCTTGCGCAACCGGCGCTGCACGAGCGCGACCTCTGAGCTGTCCACTGGCGGCGCGACGAAGACCACCCCCGTGGCCCCGTCGAGGCCCATCTCGTCCATGCCGGAGGTCAAGCTGCGGAAGTTGGCCTCGGTGACCCGGTCGAAGGACCCCAAGCCGTCGGCGACGACCGTGGCCAGGCTGAAGTAGCGGGAGACCTCAGCCGCTGCCGCGGACCTCACCGTGTCCGCGCGCTGGGTCAGGTTCGCCTCGGCGTTCCTGGTGATGACTCCGCGTTGATACTCGCCACTGCTGACGCCCAGCAGCGCCACCGCCAGAGCGGCGGCCAGCCCCCAGAGAATGCCTCGACGACTGGCCGAGAGCCTCACTGGCTCGTCCGGCGGCTGGCTCATGGGTGTCCTTGCGGGTGTCGGGCGGGGACGCGGGGCCGTACGGGCCTGCCCGCGACGAGCTTGATATCGACCGCAACGTGCCCGACCCAGCGTAGCCGCTGGGAGTCCACCCACGCTGTGGTTCTGCTCCAGGCCCCTGAGGGTGTGTCCGCGCCCGCGCCCCGGCCCTACCCTCGGGCCGGGGCTGGTTCCGTCCCTGACGCCAGCCGAGAAGAGGACAAGATGTCGATCGACACCGGCAGCAGCCGGCGCCTGAGGGTCCTGGTCACCGGCGCAACCGGGTACGTCGGGTCCCGGTTGGTGCCGGCCCTGCTCGAGCAGGGCCACACGGTGCTGGCAGCTACCCGTGACCTCGAGGCCCTTGCCGACTACCCCTGGGGCTCGGAGGTCGAGGCCCGTGAGTTCGACATCGAGGACGACGAGCTGGTCGAGGCCGCCGCCGCCGGCGCCGATGCGGTCGTCTATCTCGTGCACTCGATGGCCTCGGGCGACTTCGTGGCCAAGGATCGCGAGGCAGCCCAACGCGTCGCCGCGGCGAGCGTCCGCGCGGGTGTCGGCCGCATCGTCTACCTCTCCGGGCTGGTGCCGCACGGAGATCTCTCCGACCACCTGCGCTCGCGGCTCGAGGTCGAGGAGGTGTTCCTCGACGGTGAGGTCCCGGCCGTGGTGCTGCGCGCAGCGATGGTCATCGGCGCCGGCTCGACGTCGTACGAGCTGCTCCGACGACTGAGCGAGCGGGTACCGCGGCTCACGCCGGTGCCGCGCTGGATGCACCACCGCCTGCAGCCGGTTGCCGTCGACGACGTCGTGCACCTGATCGGTCGCGCCCTCCAGGGCCCCGACCGCAACCGTCACTACGACGTCGGCGGGGACGAGGTGCTGAGCTACCCCGAGCTCCTGGCACTGTTCGCGCGGGTTGCGGGTCTGCGCCGGTGGCGTTTCACGGTGCCGGGACTGCCGAAGTGGCTGGTGGGTCGCGCGTGTGGCTGGATCACCGGCATGCCCAGGAGCACGGTGCGGGCCCTGGTCCAGAGCCTCGAGCACGACATGGTGTGCGAGGAGGACGATGTGCGTGCTGACTTGTTGGAGCCCGACTACCGGTTCACGCCGGTCGCCGAGGCACTGCGGCGGTCCCTGGAGCCCGCGGGCGAGCCGGGGACCAGCAGCGGCGGCGACGTCCATGCCGGGGCAGCCACCGACCCCGCCTGAGGGCTGGCCGCCGCCCCGGCGGGTGATGCTTCGGCAGCCTGCGGTCCGCGATCGTGGACCCATGGTCTCCGGGAACATCGACACGGCATGGGCACGGGGCGGACCCGTCCTGCTCGGGCACCCCACGGACGCCGACCACGAGGTGCTGGACAACCTCCTGACGACCGTCCCGGAGGGCCGGGACGTCGTGGCACTGGTCGACTGGGCGGAGAAGATCGGACCACTGGTGCCGGCTCCTGGTCAGGGGCGCACCTTGACCCGCTGGACGGCGATGGCGACGATCGCCGCGCGAGACCTGGTCGCTGCGCGCGTGCTGGAGCCGCACCTCGACGCGCGCGCGATCCTCGAGGAGGCCCGGGATCTCCGAGAGCCCCATGCCGACTCGACCGGAGGGTCGTGGGGCGTCTGGGCAGCGGAGGGCCCGGGAGCGCGGCTGAACGCCACGCCGAACGGCTCCGGGTGGCTGCTCGACGGCACGAAGCCGTGGTGCTCGCTGGCCGGCCACGTGACGCAGGGCCTGGTGACGGCATGGGTCGACGACCACCGCCGTGGCCTGTTCGCAGTCGACACCCATCACCCTGGGTTCGTCGTCGATGACAGCACCTGGACTCCCGTGGGCCTCCACGAGGTGGCAACAGCCACGGTCACGATGCGCTCGGTCGCTGCGCGTCAGGTGGGGGGTCCGGGCTGGTACCTCGAGCGCCCCGGGTTCGCCTGGGGTGGCCTCGGCGTCGCCGCCGTCTGGTACGGCGGTGCCGTTGCAGTGGCCCGCCGATTGGTCACCGCAGCCACCCACCGCCCGCCTGACGACGTGGCTCTGTTGCACCTCGGCAGCGTCCACGCTCGGCTCACCGCAGCCCGGGTGGCCCTGACCGCCGCGGCCGCGGATGTCGACGCCGGCCGTGCTGAGGGACGGGACGGAGCGTTGCTGGCTGCCCAGGTGCGGCACGTGGTTGCCGAGGCAGCGGAGGAGACCCTGACCCGTACCGCCCGCGGTCTCGGCCCCGGCCCGCTGAGCCAGGAGCCGGAGCATGCCCAGCGGGTGCACGACCTGGGGCTCTACCTGCGCCAGCACCATGCCGAACGCGACACGGTCGCGCTCGGGCGGATGGTGCTGCACCACCTCTCGCCCGGCCCCGTCGCATGACCGCGCCGAGCTTCACGCACGACCGCGCCGGCACCTCGGCCTCGGCCTGGCGCGCCCATCCGGACTGGCCTTGTCGCGCACCGGTTGAGAGCATGCTGCAGGGCGTCAGGCGGGTCGTGGTGGTTGCTGCCCACCCGGACGACGAGACGCTC
>JBAVCA010000320.1:0-13824 GCA_049586475.1 Nocardioides sp. | reverse complement strand
TTCGCGACGCTCGACCGCAGCTCCACCAGGGCTGAGTACCAAGCCACGGAGCGCAGCTTCATCGTCGACAATGTCGACCTGCTGAACGGTCTTCTCTCCGCAGCTCCG
This sequence comes from Nocardioides sp., assembly GCA_049586475.1. Taxonomy (GTDB): domain Bacteria; phylum Actinomycetota; class Actinomycetes; order Propionibacteriales; family Nocardioidaceae; genus Nocardioides. Next base: position 13,716 of record JBAVCA010000320.1, on the reverse strand, counting down.
GCCCACCTGTCCGCCGAGGTCGGGACCTTCCTGGCGGCGATGCGTCAGCGAGGGGGTCTCGGTGATGGCGAAGTCACTCAGCGCGAGGCCAGCTCGGCTGAGAAGGCCATGGTCGCCTGGGAGAAGAAGCACTGCTGATGACTAGCGGCGGGCCGCAGATGTGCAGCGTCAATCGTTGGAGGCCGTCGTCAGACGTCCACTACTGCCTCACCCAGTGAGGCGCCTCGTACGCTCCCCGTTGTTGAAATCATGGGGAGCCGCCCGCCTGCAATGCCCCACACGACTAAAGCGGCGCGGACGGATCGCGCCATCGATCGCCGGTGTTTTCCCGGTTCCGGCAATGCCGGATGAGTCTATGCAAACGAGCTTTCGGAGCGATATTCTGCGGTTTATCCGCAGAACCGCCCGCGGGTCACCGCCACGAGACGGCATCTCAAAGGACGCGATCGGGGTAACGCCATGGGAATCATCGGAGTTATTGTCGCTGGTATCATCATCGGACTGCTGGGAAAGTTTCTCGCTCCTGGCGACAAGGACAACATTCCGATCTGGCTGACGCTGCTGTGCGGGATCGGCGGCGTCGTTCTGGGTTGGTACATCTACAGCGCCTTCGGAGGCAGCGGTGACACCTCGGGTGTGGACTGGGTGCGGTGGCTGGTCGCGATCGTCACGGCTGCTGTGCTGGTGATCATTGCTTCTACGGTGACGAGCCGGAACACCTCTGCTCGACACGGTTGAGGTCGTAGAGTCGCCACTTGTTGGCGCTCGCCTCAGTGCCATCGGCGTAGGCCCCGCGCTCCGGAGTCAACTGGTCGAGTGCACTGAGGCCGCGCTCCCTCTGGCCAGCGTCCTCATCTCCATCTGCTGCGTGCATCTCAATACTGGCGCCGACTCGGAGCTACCGAATTGTGGCGGGTGCTCGCGTCGCGTCTCCAGCCTCCCGAATTCGATTGAAAGGTCGGCCTTTCCATGAGCAAAGCGCTGTTAGTGATTCTGTGCTTCTTCCTCCCATTCCTTGCTGTGCTCATCAAGGACGGGCCCGGTCTCAAGGTGCTCTGGGCCTTTTTGTTGCAATTGCTCGGACATGTGCCCGGGGTGATCTACGGGCTGTATCAGGTGTTGAAGGACTAAGTCGATCGTCTAGGCAGCTTGCTTCGGGCGGGCACCGGGCGCCGATGCCTGATCGAGTGACCCTGACTCCCCGCTAAGACCGCCCGATCCAGGTTTCATCTTGGCCTGCCCCGGCCAGCAGAGCTGTCGAACCCGCAAAGTCGCGCGCGGCGTCACCCCACCACCAGCTCGATGACTCCAGCAGCGAGCCCGATCAGCGCACACGCGCCAAGAGTGCGCAGCACCCCCCACAGCCGACCGAAGAGCAGGTAGGCCGCAATCAGGGCAATGGCCAGCGAGAGCGGCTCCAGCGTCGTCAGGTCTGGCACCTCCAGGTGCACTGGGCCCCAGCTGCGGCTCGTGACCTCGGAGAACAGGGTGTGTACGGCAAAGAAGAGGGCGAGGTTGGCGATCACCCCCACGACGGCGGCCATGATGCCGGTGAGCGCCGCGGAGAGTGCGCGGTTGTCCCGCAACCGCTCGACGTGCGGTGCGCCGACGAAGACGAAGACGAAGCACGGCACGAAGGTCACCCAGGTGACCAGCAGCGAGGCGAGCACGGCGGCCACCCACGGGTCGAGGTCGCCGGGCGCGCGGTAGGCGCCGATGAAAGCGACGAACTGGACGACCATGACGAGCGGTCCGGGTGTGGTCTCGGCGAGCGCCAGCCCGGTCACCATCTCCCCGGGCGCCAGCCAGCCGTAGACCTCCACTGCCTTCTGCGCGACGTAGGCCAGCACCGCGTAGGCACCGCCGAAGGTGACGAGGGCAGCACCGGTGAAGAACAAAGCCTGGTCAGCAAAGATGCTCGCGCGACCGAGTAGAGCGACGACCGTCCCCACCGGGATCGCCCAGGCCAGCAGCCCGAGCGCGAGCACCTTGACCGCGTGTGCCGGGCGCGGCCGCTCGGTGTGCGGTGCGTCGTCGGGGATCAGCGGCGGCGGTCCGTCCTCGACGCTGCTGCGCTTGAGGGGTGTCGTCATGATGTGCGGCGCCCAGCGTCCGAGCGCCCACCCGACTGCGGCGGCGAGTGCGACGACAACCGGGAAGGGGACGTCGAAGACCCACAGTGCGAGAAATGCCGCGCCAGCGAGGCCGACCAGGGCAGGATGCCCGAGAGCTCGTCCGCCGACCCGCAGCACCGCTTGCGCGACGATGGCCAGCACCGCCGGGGCCAGCCCGGCGAGCACGGCGGTGACCACGGTGGTGTCACCGGCCGCGACATAGACCGCGGACAGGCCCAGGAGGGCGACCACTCCCGGCAGGACAAAAAGGACACCCGCGATCAGCCCGCCGCGGACACCGTTGAGGAGCCACCCCACATAGATCGCCAGCTGCTGCGCCTCCGGACCCGGAAGCAGCGTGCAATAGGCCAGCGCATGCAGGAAACGCTGCTGTCCGATCCAACGCTTCTCGTCGACCAGCGTGCGCTGCATGACGGCGATCTGGCCGGCCGGGCCGCCGAAGGTCTGCAACGAGATGGCGAACCAGGTGCGCGTTGCCTCGCCGAGCGGAACCACATCGCCCATGCCTCGGGGATGCCCGCCGACCGGGCCACTGGTGGAATGCACCTCGCTCACAGAAACGCCGCTTCCGTCTCGACCTTGCGAGTCGCCCAGCGGGCACCGATGCGACGAGGGAAAGCATGGCATGTCGCGGAGTCAACTCCGTGGTGTTCCGTACGAGCGCGGGAAGAGAACCAGTTGTCCGCTCGGTGACGACGCGTGGATCGACGGCCGTGAGGCCAGCGAGTCGTGACAACTGGGCACACCACGGTGCGCAGGGCAGTCGTCGCGACCGTTCACCGACTAGTACTCCGGGCTCTCTTCCCGACTGGGCTCGTTGTTCTGGCGTCTTGTCTGCCAGCCCTTCTTCGCAGCACGGCTGCGGCGGCGCCGAAGCCGCTCGACCTCCGCGGACGCGCGCTCGAGCTGCCGAACTCGGCGGCGCTCAGCGTTCTCGGCCTTGCGCTGCTCTGCCGCGACGATCGATGTGGACCTGACCGGCCAGACGTAGTCGATGTCATCTGGGACGTCGGGAAACCTGGCTGCGTAATGATCCGGATCCTTGCGGAGCAGCGCAGACTGATGGCTGCGGTGCACCGCCGCGTCACCCAGCCACCCGGGCAGTGCGCCGGCGGCAGCAAGCTGAGCTTGGCTCCGCACAGTGACGATGCCGGCATCTCGCAGGTCTGCGGCGATCGTGAGCGCGCAGGTGTCCCCGAAGCCGAGATCGGTCCAAGCCCGGCAGCAGGCGAAGCCGTACTGGCCGAGGGCTTCCTCGAACCCCTTCCACATGAGCACAGCGGGGTGGTTCTTCCACCCGTAGTCCGCCCAAGTCAGGGCTCGCACGATCTGGATGGTCTCCACGCGCTGCTTGCCGAGTCGCTTGTGATCCAGGACGCGCGCTGAGCGCTCAAAATCTGAGTAGGGCAAGAACGTCTGCACGGGCCCAGTGTGCCCGCGCTGTGAGCCGTCAATCATCGACATGGTGATGGAGGATCTGCCTCGCCACCGACCTCACGGCCACCCACCTGGGGTCCGGCACGGCAAGGAGGGCGGGGATTCTGGCGGCACGGCGTGGACGGCCAGGGATGGCGGATTCACCACCCGGGGTGGTTCCCATCCTCACGGTGTCATCAGATACTCGGATTGTCCGCTTGGGTGGTCAGCTGGACTCCGCTGGACGCAGTGCCGGTCCGGGGAGCACGATGACCTACCGGTGGTGTCAGAGTCGGATCGGAAAGGCTCGGGCCACAGTGCGCCTGTGCATCACTAGAGGAGATTGTTGATGTCCAAGCGAGACAAGGGCGACTACGACGAGTCGGACCTCAAGGTCAAAGGCCCTGAGGACCACGCTGCGGGTGCCACCGCGGTCGCGGTTTCGATGAAGCGCTCGATCGAGCACATGGGTTTCAAGCGCACGGCACAGACGCTGCTGCGGCTCAACCAGGCCGAGGGTTTCGACTGCATGAGTTGCGCCTGGCCGGATCCCGACCCCGGGCACCGCCATGCCGCGGAATTCTGCGAGAACGGTGCGAAAGCTGTCGCCGAAGAGGCAACCACAGACCGTGCTACGCCGGAGTTCTTTGCCAAGCACAGCATCGCCGATCTCGACTCGCGCTCGGAGTACTGGCTGGGACAGCAAGGGCGGATCACCCATCCGATGGTCAAGCGTCCCGGCGGCACGCACTACGAGTCGATCGAGTGGGCCGAGGCATTGGACCTCATCGGCGCCGAGCTGCGTTCCCTGGCCAGCCCGGACGAGGCCACCTTCTACACGTCGGGCCGCGCCTCCAACGAGGCCGCGTTCGCCTATCAGCTCTTCGTGCGCGCCTTCGGGACCAACAACTTGCCCGACTGCTCCAACATGTGTCACGAGTCGACCAGCATCGCCCTGCAGGAGTCGATCGGGATCGGCAAGGCCAGCGTCACCCTGGACGACGTGCACGAGGCTTCGGTCCTGGTCATCGCAGGACAGAACCCCGGCACGAATCACCCGCGGATGCTGTCGGCTCTCGAGATCGCCAAGGAGAACGGTGCCAAGATCATCACGATCAATCCGTTGCGCGAGGCCGGTCTCGTTCGGTTCAAGAACCCCCAGAAGCCGAGCGGTGTCGTGGGGCGCGGGACCGATCTGACCGACCTGCACCTGCCGATCAAGATCAACGGTGACCTCGCGCTTTTCCAAGCTATCGGGGCGCTCCTCGTCGAGTGGGACGCGATCGACCACGAGTTCGTCGAGGAGTACACGACCGGTTTCGAGCAGTGGTGCCAGCACGTACGTGCCCTCGACTGGGACCTGGTCGTCGAAGCCACCGGTCTCTCACGCGAGCTGATCACCGAGGCCGCCGAGATGCTGCGCGGATCGACCAAGACGGTCTACTGCTGGGCGATGGGCCTCACGCAGCACCGCAACGGCGTGGCCACCATCAAGGAGGTCACCAACCTTGCCCTCGCTCAAGGGAACATCGGGCGTCCGGGGGCCGGCCTGTTGCCAGTGCGCGGACACTCCAACGTCCAGGGCGATCGCACCATGGGGATCTGGGAGCGAGTCCCCGACCACTTCCTCGACTCGCTGCAGGCCGAGTTCGGCTTCGATCCGCCGCGCGAGCACGGGGTTGACGTCGTGGACTCGCTCCGGGGCCTCCGTGACGGCAAGATCCACTTCTTCATGGGACTGGGCGGCAACTTCGTTCAGGCGGTTCCCGACACCGACACCGCCATCCAGGCGTTGAGCCGCGCCCGCATGACGGTCCAGGTCTCCACGAAGATCAACCGCTCGCACCTGGTGTGCGGCGAGACCGCCTTGATCCTGCCCACGAAGGGGCGCACCGAGAAAGACGTGCAGGCCAGCGGCGAGCAGTGGATCTCGGTGGAGGACTCCACCTGTTCGGTGCATGCCTCTCGCGGCCCGCTCGAGCCGGCGAGCCCGCAGCTCAAGTCCGAGGTCGAGATCGTCACGCTCATCGCGGAGGCGACCATCGGCGATCGCTACGGCATCGGTTGGTCCGAGATGCGCGACAACTACTCCGTGATCCGCGCCCACATCTCCCGAGTGGTACCGGGCTGCGAGGGCTACGAGGTCAACGCTCGTCGTCCAGGCGGATTCATCCTGCCCCACCCTCCGCGCGACTCGCGGACGTTCGAGACGAAGTCGGGCCTTGCCGAGTTTGCCGCCTCGCCGATCGAGCTGGTGCAGGTCCCCGAGGGACACCTGCTGCTGCAGACGCTGCGCAGCCACGACCAGTACAACACCACGATCTACGGTCTCAGCGACCGCTACCGCGGCATCGAGGGCGGTCGGAAGGTGATCTTCGTGCACCCCGACGACATCAGCGCCCTCGGTTTCCGTGATGGCGAGCTGGTCGACATCACCACCCGGTGGGAAGGCGATGACCAGGTGCGGTGCGTGACCGACTTCCGGATCGTCTCCTACGAGACTCCGCGAGGTTCGGCAGCGGCCTACTACCCGGAGACCAACCCGCTGGTGCCCCTCGACTCCACAGCAATCGCGAGCAACACGCCGACCTCGAAGTCGGTCGTGGTGAGCCTCAAGCGAGTCGCCCGGGACAGCAACGAGAAGTCTGGTGCCACGGGTGAGAGCTCCTCGCAGGACTCGCAAGGTTCCGACTGGACCCACAAGCGGTCGCCAGATCCGCACTACCCGTCCTGAGGGACACCTGAGGCAACACGACAGTCGACGCGTACGTGTGCACAGTGTTCAGGCGGTTCACCTTCCTGGTGACTCCGGCGCTGGTCTTCTCGAGAATCACGATCGGTCCGAACTCGATGGGCAACCAGGCCGCGGCGTCGTCGGTCAAGGGTCCCGAGACGAAGATCGCTGAGGTGGCTTCGTAGGCGGAGTGGAGGTCGAGGTCGCACGACACCTTGCAATCCCGAACGTCCATGGAGTCACCCGGTGGGAGTGATGCGTGGCAGTTCTCGTCGGTCAGGACCGTCCTGGACGTTGCGGTCCGCTGCCCTCACGTGCCCAGCATCGTGCTGGCCGAAGACTCGGGATGGTGTGCCCTGCGTAGTCATCGCCACGTGTCGGTGGTAGCGCGACAGTGTGTCCAGCTGGAGGAGGTGCTCGCTCGAAGCAAGGAGCAGGCGGTCGAGCGGTACGTCGGGTTCGATGGGGCAGGAACCCGGCACGTGCGAACTCCTTACTCGCGGTAGGAGGAGAGCAGACTCATGCACAAGCGCTCTGAGCCAACCAAAGGACCGCTCGAACACCGACTCCTGGTGCGGTGACGAGCCCTCATCCTTGACGGAGACCGGCGTTCGACGCTCTTCGGACTCGACTATGCGGGTCGCGCCACGTGCGACAAGATCAGGCCATGCCCGCCAAGAGACGAGTTCCGCCGCAGGACGCCATGTTCTTGTGGACCGAGACGCCCGAGACGATGATGCACGTGGCGTCGTTGATGCCGTTCACCCCACCGGCGGACGCGGGTCCCATGTATCTGCGCGACCTTCTCGACGAGGCTCGCAAGGATCCGATCACGGCACCGTTCAACATGAAGCTGACCCACCCCTTCCTACTGCGACACCCGCGACAGGCGTGGATCGAGGACGACAACTTCGACTTCGACTTCCACGTGCGGCGATCGGCGCTGGCCAGTCCGGGCGACGAGCGCGAGCTCGGCATCCTGGTCTCCCGACTGCACAGTCATCAGCTCGACTTCACCCGGCCCCCCTGGGAGCTCCACGTCATCGAAGGGCTCGAGGGCGGCCGGTTCGCGCTCTACACCAAGGTGCACCACGCCCTGGTCGACGGCTTCACCGCGGTGAAGATGCTCGGTCGGTCCCTCTCAGAGGACCCCGAGAGCAGGGCGGGGAAGTTCTTCTTCAGCCTCGACCCGCCCAGGCGCTCGAAGACCCCGAAACAGTCCGCCACGCTGGTGCGAGCGGTGAGCGGTACCGCCACCGGGGTGGCGAAGGGAGCCCTCGATGCGGCTGGATCGGCGGCCGGAGTGGCCAAGGCGGTCGTCAAGCTGGAGCTCAGCAGGGGAGAGGAGCACAAGAACCTCAAGGGGGGCTGGAGCGCGCCCGACTCGATCCTCAACCAGCGCACCAGCCGGACGCGACGCTTTGCCACGCAGCAGTTCGAGACCTCGCGGTTCAAGGCCATCGCGAAGGCGTCGGGAGGCACTCTGAACGACGTGGTGATGGCAGTCTGCGGGGGCGGGCTCCGCGCCTACCTCGACGAGCTCGGCGAGCTACCCCTCAAGCCGCTGGTGGCGTTCGTGCCGGTGAACATCCGCGACGGGGCGGACGAAGGTGGCGGCAACAAGGTGGCCGTGCTGATGGCCTCGATGGGCACCCACGTGGCCGATCCCGTGGAGCGGCTGGAGGCGGTCATCGACTCGACCAGCCAGGCGAAGAAGCAGATGGTCGGGCTGGGGCAGATACCTGCGCTGGCCTACTCCGGCTACCTGCTCGCACCGAGCGTCGCGCAGACCTTGGCGGCGATCCTGGGGGTCAAGAATCCCTTGCCGACCACGTTCAACCTGGTCCTCTCCAACGTGCCGGGCCCCAAGAAGACGCTCTACCTGCGCGGGTCGCGCCTGGAGGCGGTCTACCCGGTGTCGATCCCGGCACATGGGATGGCGCTGAACATCACGTTGGAAACCTATGCGAACACCTTGAACTTCGGCTTCATCGGAGATCGGGACGCGGTGCCGCACCTGCAGCGTCTGGCCGTCTACACCGGCGAGGCTCTGGTGTCGCTCGAGCGCGCCCTCGGACTCCCATCCGGAGCCGTCAACACCGGGGTGACGGTGCCCCCCGAGGCAGCCAACCGACGCAGGGACAAGCCAGGAGCAGGGCCCTCGTCAGCGACCCGCGCTGCGCTGGCCAAGCCGGCGAAGAGCCCTGCCAAGAGCCCCGCTAGTGAGGCCGCGAAGAAGGCCTCGAAGAGCCCCGCCAAGCAGGCCACGAAGAGCCCTGCCAAGAAGGCCGCGCCGCACTGACCCGGTGGCCTTGACCTCCTCGCCGCAGACCCGAGCAGGAGGCGCTGTAATCAGCACGTCAGCCCGGCGCCGGTGCTTCGGGATGCGCTGGACACAGCCGGGCCAGGTCGCGGTCCAAGCGTCGCCCCGCTGCGGGTCTGCATCCCACTAGGCTGGTCGGATGAGTGACGTGGATCACGAACGCCGGGCTGTTGAGCTGGTGATGGCGACGGCGCAGTACGCCGAGACCCTCGCCGCCCTGGTGGAGCGCACCGGGCGTACCGAGGCCGACCTGCGCGCCGACTCCGAGACGGCGCTGTGCGAGATGGCGGCGTACGTCGACGAGTCGGCTTCGCGGATCTGGGACCGGATGGGCCGGTGGTTGACGCGCTCGTACGAGGTGGACGTCGACACCACCAGGCTCGCCGAGCTCTCCGAGCTGGGACGCAAGCACTCGCTGGTCTTCCTGCCGAACCACCGGTCCTACCTCGACCCACTGGTGCTGCGCGCAGCAACGGCAGGACATGGCTTCCCCAGCAACTACACCCTCGGCGGCATCAACCTCGCCATGTGGCCGCTTTCGGAACTCGGCAGGCGCAGTGGGCTGATCTTCATCCGACGATCCAGCCGCGACGATGCCGTCTACCCGGCGATGCTGCGCCTCTATCTGGGCTTCTTGCTGCGCCAGCACGCCAACCTCGAGTGGTACTTCGAGGGCGGCCGCACCCGCACCGGCAAGCTTCGCCCACCGCGGATGGGCGTCTTGCGCTATCTGGTCGATGCCTTCCGTGCGAACGGCGAGAGCTCCGACGACGCCTACCTCGTTCCGGTCTCCATCGTCTATGACCAACAGCACGAAGTCTCAGCACTGTCGCGGGAGGAGGGTGGCGGGACCAAGACGCCGGAGAGCCTGACCTGGCTCTACCGGTTCGCCCGCGCCCAGGGGCGCCGTCGCGGGCGGGTGCACGTGCGGTTCGGTCCGCCGATGTCGCTGCGCGAAGCCCTGGCCGACGCCGGGTCGCGGGCCGAGAGTGACGACCTCACCGCGGTAGTGCCCCGGGTCGCGTTCGAGGTGGCGCACCGCATCAACGCCGCCACGCCGATCACGCCCTCGGCGCTGGTGGCCTTCGGCCTGCTCGACAACGACGGCCGGGCGATGACCCTGGCCGAGACCCTCGACGTTCTCGAGCCGCTCGTTGCCTACGTCCGTCGCCGCCAGCTCCCGCTCACCGCTGACGTCGACCTCGGGCGCCCCGAGGGACTGCGCAGGGCGCTGGCGACGCTGGTGCGCGAGGGCGTGGTGGTGGAGTACACCGGTGGGCTGGAGCCCGTCTACTCGATCGCGCCCGACCGTCAGCACGAGGCGGCGTTCTACCGCAACACGGTCACGCACTACTTCATCGACCGCGCGATCCTCGAGGTGGCACTGGTCCAGGCAGCCGGAGAAGAGCCGAGCACCGGAGCGGAGCTCGTCGCGGCCACCTGGACGCGCGCTTTGGCCCTGCGCGACCTGCTGAAGTACGAGTTCTTCTTTGCGACTAAGCGCGAGTTCGACACCCAGCTGCGCTACGAGGCCGCCCTGGTGCGTCCTGAATGGGCTGCGGAGTACGCCACCGGAAACGAGATCACCGCCCTGCTCGCGGGCTCTCACCTGCTTCTGGCGCACCGGGTGATCGGCCCGTTCCTGGAGGCCTACTCCGTCGTCGCGGATCGGTTGGTCACCCGCGAGCCCGCGGCCCCGCTGGATGGGGAAGGGCTGATCGCGGAGAGCCTCGGAGTCGCCCATCAGCGGTGGTTGCAGCAGGACCTGCGCTCACCGGAGAGCATTTCCAAGGACCTCATGGGAGGCGCTCTCAAGCTGGCCGGCAACCGTGACCTCCTCGGGCCCGGGGGAGACGAGCTGGTGGGGTCACGTCAGCGCCTCGCCGACGAGCTGGCGGCGGTGGTTGCGGCTATCGCTGCGGTGCGCTCGCACACCGTGAAGAGCTGAGCCGTGGCCGATATCGACGCCCTCCTCGCCGCTGTTGCTGCGGGTCCCCAGGGCCCCGAGGTGGGCGCGTTCTTCGACTTCGACGGCACGCTGATCCACGGCTACTCCGCTGCGCTCTACTTCCGACAGCGTCTCGCAAGCCGATCGGTGAGCCCGCAGGAGCTCCTCGGCACCCTGGTCGAGGTGTTCAACATGCAGCAGCGTGGGCACGACGTCACCCGGCTGGTCGGGGTCGGCCTCGGCGCTCTTCGAGGCACCGACCAGACCGACCTGGAGGCAATGGGGCAGCAGCTCTTCCGGACGCGGATCTCGGGGCAGCTCTATCCCGACGCGCGGCGACTCGTCCGGGCCCATCTGCGCGCCGGGCACACCGTCGCGCTGGCATCGTCCGCGACGAGGTTCCAGGCCCAGGCTGCGGCGGAGGATCTCGGTATCGAGCATCTGCTCGTCACCGAGGTCGAGCTCATCGATGGAGTCGTTACCGGGCAGGTCGACGGACCGATCCTCTGGGGGCCAGGCAAGGCTGAGGCCGTGGCCGCCTTCGGCGCCGAGCATGGCCTGGACCTTGACGAGTCCTACGCCTACGGCAACGGTGGAGAGGACGTTTTCTACCTCGAGACCGTGGGGCGCCCGCGACCCTTGAACGCAGACAGCAGCCTGACCCAGGCTGCGGCTGAGCGCGGCTGGCCGGTGCACCGGCTGCACCGGCAGCGACGTCTGACTCCGACCAACGTTGTCAGATCGGCGGCCTCGTTCGCCGGCCTCTTCACCGGGGTTGCCGCCGGCCTCGGCATGGGCCTGCTCAACCGCGACCGGCGAACGGCGCTCACGGTCGCGGCGGCGATCAGCTCCGAGCTCGCGCTCGCCGGCGCGGGTGTCTCGCTGGAGGTCCAGGGCCAGGAGAATCTCTGGCTCTCGCGCCCTGCCGTGTTCGTCTTCAACCATCAGAGCCAGCTCGACGTGATCATCCTCGCCGCGCTACTGCGCCGCGACTTCACCGGAGTTGCCAAGAAGGAGCTGTCCAAGGACCCCACGTTTGCTGCGATGGGGTGGCTGGCCGATGTGGCCTACGTCGACCGCACCGACCAGGTCGCCGCCCGCGAAGCCCTGGCGCCGGCGCTCGAGAGCCTGGGCTCGGGCACGTCGCTGGTGATCGCACCCGAGGGCACCCGTTCACCCACACCGCGGCTGCTTCCTTTCAAGAAGGGGGCCTTTCATCTGGCGATGCAGGCCGGCGTGCCGATGGTGCCCGTGGTCATCCGGAACGCCGGCGAGATCATGCCCGCCCAGTCGATGATCCTCACCCCGGGCATCGTGCAGGTGCGGGTGCTTGCGCCGGTAGCGACGGAGGACTGGACAACCGACAACCTCGACGCGCAGGTCGCGCTGGTGGAGGATCTCTACCGCGAAGCATTGGACGACTGGTCCACGCACGAGGGTGTGAGCAGGCCATCCCCAGGGGTGGTTTGACCTCCCGCCAGGTGGGTCAGAGTTCCCACACCACTACCTGCCCGAAGGAGCGACAACGATGTCGGACGACGAGAAGGCCGCCAAGGACCTGGTCGAGACGCTGAAGGACGGCGAGCGAGGGTTCGCGGATGCTGCTGAGAAGCTGCAGGGCGACCACCCCGAGTGGGCGGCGACACTGCAGCGCCTGTCCGGTCAGCGGGGCGGCTTCGCCAGCGAGATCATCGAGCTCGGCGAGGAGTACGGCGACGACGTCGATGAAAGCGGCTCTGTTGCCGCCTCCTTGCACCGCGGCTGGATCTCGCTCAAGGACGCCTTGAGCGGTGACGACGCCGGCGGCGTCCTCAGCGCCGTGATGACTGGCGAGGACCATGCGGTCTCGGAGTACGAGAAGGCCCTCGACTGCGACCTGAGCTCCGGCTTCCGCGAGGTGGTGCTCCGCCAGCACGCGGCGGTGCTCAGCGCGCGCGACGAGGTCAGGGCACTTCAGAGCGCCAGCTGATCCGCTCAGGATCGGGCGAGTGCTCGCACCAGCTCGGTGCGATTGGCGACCCCTAGCTTGCGATAGACGTTCCCAAGGTGGAACTCCACCGTCTTGGTGCTGAGGACCAAGGCTTCGGCGATCGACTTGTTGGTCTGTCCGTCCGCCGCGAGCGAGGCAGTCCGGAGCTCGCTAGGGGTCAGGGCGAGGCCTTCAGCGCGCTTGCGCAACGTCGCGCCACTCATCCGGAGCTCGTCCTCGATGCGTTTGATCCACGGTTCGGCGGACACTCCCCGAAAGAACACCAACGCCTGCTTCAGCTCGCCGCGAGCACGCTGTCGCTCACCCGTCCGCCGTAGTCGTTCCCCGATGGCCACGCGCTCGAAGGCCTGTCCCAGCCCCGGCGGGCTCGACCCGACGAGCTCGAGAAGTCGCGCTGCTCCTCTCGACTCGTCCTCGTCCAAGAGCGCTGCCACACGTTGGCCCACGTGCTCGGGCCACTGATCACCGGCGGGCAAGTGCAGTTGCTGACGACCGCCACTCCTGAGGATCGCATCGACGGTCGGCGCGGCGGCGTTGGTGTGGGTGTCCAGGGTCTCCACGAGCAGCGCCGCGGCATCGGCCCACGCTCCTCGGGAAAGAGCCGCGAGCCCTTCCACCCACCCGGCCACCGCCGAGAGCCAGGGGATGTCGGCGTGGCGCACGATCCGTTGCGCCTGCCGGAGGCGCGAGTCCGCAGCGACCTGGTCACCCCGCAGGGCGTCCACCTCAGCGAGCTGCAGCATGGCCTCCGCCAGCTGCGTGTGCTGTCCGGACAACCTGGACAACATCTCGCACTCCTCCATGAAGGCGATCGCCTGAGGCCACCGGTTCGAGTCCATCTCACGTCGGGCGGCCAGGTGAGCGACTCGTGGCAGCCACGTCAGGTCATCGGCCGCGCGCATGCGATCCAGGGCAGCGAGCACCGGCCGCTCCAACAAGGGGTGCACCGGGTCGAAGAGCTCCAGGTTGACCGCCCACAGCGTCAGCGCTGGGTGACCCTCGAGCAGCCCGGGCGAGAGCAGGCGCCGGGCATCGTCGAACGCTCGGTGTGCTTGCGTCGGTCGATGGTGGAGGGCGTGGGCAGCTCCCGTGGCGTGCGCGGCCAGGAAGGCATGGACCGGGTTGCCCAGATCAGCGTTGGCTCGCACCAATCTTGCGGTGCGCTCGACC
>JBAVCA010000319.1:0-11592 GCA_049586475.1 Nocardioides sp. | reverse complement strand
TGGTGATGTCGGCAGAGCGGGGCCAGGTTCTCGAACGCAGTCGGTCCACCCTGGTCGTAGGGCACCGTGTGATCGAGGTCGGTGCGGGCCGAGCTCTTCGTGCACCAAGGGAACACGCACTGCGGATGCAGGAGGGTGACCATCTCGCGAAGCCGGTCGGGGATCTCGTAGGCCTCGACATGGACGCCGGCCCGGTCGGCCAGGTCACGCACGGGCTTGACGATCAGATGGGTGTCGGTGCGCGAGCACCAAGCGCGGATCTGCTCGGCGAGCACCGGGGAACCGGTGGTGGCGTTGCGACCGATGACCTCTCGCCCGTCCAGCGCGGCTTCGGAGAGGTGGAGGTGGAGCACGACCTGCTTGCGTGCCGGCGCCGGCGCCTCGGCGTCGGTCAGCATGGCGTGAGCAGCCTGCGGGTCAGCCAGGATCCCGAGCGCCATCGACCGCCGCACGTCTGAGGACTCGGCGCAGCCCCGCACCTTCAGCACGGCGGCGAGCGCGGACAGCGTCTGGTCGAGGTCGTGGAGGTCCTTCCAGTCACCCCGAGCCATCAGGACAGCGATGCCGGTGTCATTGATCGAGCCGTCGAGGAGGGTGACGTAGCGAGCGTCGAGGTCCTCGAGCTGTTTGATCTCGCGCTCCTCCGCGTGGAGGCGGAGCATCGTCTCGTCCAGCAGTCGGGACAACGTCGTGAGCCCGACCTGATCGGCAATGGGGGCGATGCGCGCGTCGAGGTCGGCGACGACGTCAGCGTGGGCACCTAGGACGACCTGAGCGATGCGTCGGGCTCGCCAGGCCTGGACCTCCCGGGCGTGCACCCGCGCCCAGATCCGCGGCAGTCGGTGCTTGAGGACCAGAGCGTCACGGATCAGCGACTTCCCTGCTGCCGTCGTCATCCCGTTGGCCGCGGCGAACGCGGCTGAGGCGTCCCACCGGATGCCCGGGATGCCGCACCACTCGACTGCGTCAGGGTCGCCAGCGTGGGCAACTGAGGCGTCGTACTCCCCTGGCTGCCACACCGGCGCGGCGCCGCGGAGCAGCCACGGCCGCTCGACACTGTCGTCGTCGAGATCGGGATGCGCGTGAGCCCAGGCGATCGCGAGCTCCAGGATCTCGACCTCCGCGTCATCAGTCACCCGGCGGGCCGATCTCACCCGACCCAGCAGCGCACCCGGCGTGGGTGCACTGTCGGCGAGGTGAGGGGCGGTCACGCATCCAGGATAATCGAACAGATGTTCGATTGCAAGGCATTCCCGACATAGCCTTCGTGTCCGGGGGCGCGGCGCTGGGCCAGGCTCAAGGTCAAGACGTGAGCAGCGCGGCAACCTTCTGTGCGGCCTCGGTGCTGGAGGCCGGGTTCTGGCCGGTCACGAGCTTGTCGTCGACGACCACGAACGGCGCCCAGGGCTCACCGGAGGAGAAGGTCGCTCCGGCTTCTCGCAGGCGCGACTCCAGCAGCCACGGCGCCTTGTCGGCGAGCCCGGCCTGCTCTTCCTCAGCGTCGGTGAAAGCGGTGAGCTTGCGGCCCTCGAACAACCAGGACCCGTCGGCGCGCTTGGCCGGCAGGAGTCCGGCGGGACCGTGGCAGACCGAGGAGACGACCTTGCCGCCGTCGAGCATCGTCACCAGGATGCGACCGAGGTCCTCGCTGACAGCAAGGTCCTCCATCGGGCCGTGCCCTCCGGGCACGAACACCGCGTCGTAGGACTCGAGGTCGACGTCGGCGAGGACCAAGGTCGAGGAGAGCCGGTCCGAGAGCGCGTCGAGAGCCTGTCGCTGCTTCGCCGACTCCTCTTCGCCGATGGTGTCCGGGTCAAGACTGCCCTCGTCCACGACAGGGGTCTCGCCACCGGGGCTGGCGAGGTCAACGTCTATCCCGGCCTCGGCGAACACCTCCAGCGGAGCCAGCAGCTCCTCGGCCCAGAAACCGGTGGGGTGCTTGGTCCCGTCGGTGAGCGTCCAGTGGTCTGCACCGGTCAGGGCGATCAAGATCTTCGGCACGGCAGTACTCCTCGGGTCAGGGGCGAGGACGCCGTACGACGTCCTTGCTCGACGCTACCCGTCGACGTCGCGGCGAATCGTGCGGGTCGTCGTGCCGAGGCGCTCCCCATGGACACCCGCAGAGCCCGTGAGCCCGTGAGCCCGTGAACCCGTGATCGAGCGGCGCCGGGACTGAGCGCACAGCAGCCGCCCCGACTGGGCCGGGGCGGCTGCTGCTCAAGAGGTGATCAGTGCTGGCTAGCTGGTGGAGCTGGCGGGAATCGAACCCGCGTCCTCGAGCGCCGAACCAGGTCTTCTCCGGGTGCAGTCCGTGTTGTCGCTTTTCTTGGCCCCGGCGCTCGCACAGACACGTCGCCGACAGGCCCAGTCAGGATTAAGTCCCGACCACCCCTCCAGACAGAGAGTGATCAGCAAGTCTCCTAGCGACGCCAGATCCCGGGACGGAGACAGATGCCCGGGCTGACGCTTCGATCACTGCTCAGGCAGCGAGAGCGAAGGAACTGCGATTGGTGTTGGCAGTTATAGGTTTCCAGCGATCGTTTACGAGATGACGCTGGCTTCTCGACCCGCTTCTCCTGGAACTAACGTCCCAAGTCGAAACCGATCAGCCCCTCTTGAGTTGTGCTTCCACTGTACTCGGCCGCGGGGACAATCCCCCATGGCGTTCCGGCAAGCCAGCGATCCGGATACTATTCACACTGAGTAGTCACCATGTGTATAGTCGCCGCCATGACCGTCTCCCACGTCCTGCTCGGCATCCTGCAGGAGGGACCCGCCCACGGCTACGACCTCAAGCGGATCCACGACCAGCGCTTCGCCGGCGCCAAGCCGCTCGCCTACGGGCAGGTCTACGCCGCCCTGGCCAAGCTCGAGCGTGACGGCCTCGTCGAGATCGCCGAGGTGGTGCGCGACGGCGGCCCGGAACGCACCACGTATGCCATCACCAGTCCAGGTCGCGAGGCGTTGGAGACGTGGGTGGCGACCGCCGAGCCCGCCGGGCCGTACGCAGCCGACGAGCTGGTGCGCAAGGTGGTCACCGCCGTCCACCTGGAGGGCGGAGCCGCCGATCTTCTGGACCTGCAGCGCGAGACCCACCTCGTGGAGATGCGCCGGCTCCTCGCTGCCCAGCGCACCACCGACGACATCACCGCCCGGATCGTGCTGGACCACGCCGTGTCCCACCTCGACGCCGACCTTCGCTGGCTCGAGACCTCAGCCGAACGCCTCCTCCGAAACGACAGGAACCTCTCATGACCCAGCCCGTGCTCCGGGTGCACGACGTGCACAAGTCCTACGCCCGCGACACCGCCTTGCGAGGCGCGTCGATCGCTGTTGCCCCCGGAGAGGTGGTTGCACTCGTCGGCCCGTCCGGTAGCGGCAAGTCGAGCCTGCTCCACTGCGCCACCGGCCTGCTGCGCCCCGAGAGCGGCTCGGTCAGCCTGGAGGGCCGCGACCTCGCCGGGCTGAGCGAGAAGGAGCGCAGCAGGCTGCGCCGACGTGAGATCGGCCTGGTGCTGCAGTTCGGCCAGCTCGTGCCTGAGCTCAGCATCGTCCAGAACGTCGCCCTGCCGCTGGTGCTCGAGGGTCACGATCGCGGAGCTGCCCAGACCAGCGCCCGACACTGGCTGGAGCGCGCCGGCGTGCTCGACCTGGCCGAGGCCCTGCCCGGCGAGATCTCCGGAGGCCAGCGCCAGCGCGTCGCGGTGGCTCGAGCCCTGGTGACCGGGCCCCGCTTGATCTGTGCCGATGAGCCCACCGGGGCGCTGGACACCCTGGCCGGCGAAGAGGTCGCCGAGCTGCTGATGGTCACCGCCCGCGAAGCCGGGGCGGGACTGCTCATCGCCACCCATGACAATCGGGTCGCTGCCGGAGCCGACCGAGAGGTCGTGCTGCGCGACGGTCGCACCCAGGGCGCGGTGGTGGGCGCATGAACACCGCACTACTGACGGTGCACGCCCCCCTGGTGCGGGCGTCGGGCGCGGTGCGCCCGATGCTGGTGGTGGCTGCCACCGCACCGGTCGCTGCGCTGGCGCTGGTCGCGATCGCCGTGCTGCGCCTCCCCGCCAACCCGTCCGAGATGGCCTCCAACCTGCTGTTGGACCCCGCCGTACGCGGCGGTTACCTCTTCGGGCTCACCCTGGTCTGCATCGCCCCGCTCGCACTGCTCTACCAGGCGGTCCGACTGGGGTCGGCCTCCCGGGAGCGCCGTCTGGCTGCGCTTCGGGTAGCCGGTGCGACCCCCGGCGACGTCAGGGTGCTGGGGGCGCTCGACGTCGGGCTGCCGGCAATCGTGGGTGCCGCCTTCGGCTATCCGGCCTTCGTGGCGCTCCGGCACCTCTTCGGCGGCCAGCGGATCGGTACCTACCGCGGAGGCGATCCGGTCGACCTCCAGTTCCGCGTCGTCCCGGTGAGCGTCTCCCCCGCCTGGTGGGAGGTCGCCCTGGTGATCGCCGCCCTCGGCCTGGCCGGTGCGCTGATCGGATCGCGTGCCCTGGGCGGGGTCGTGACCGAGCCGCTCGGCACGGTGAGTCAGGTGTCGCGCACGGCTCCTCGCCCGTGGAGCTTGCTCCTGCTGGTGCCTGCCCTGCCGCTCCTGCTCCTCGCCGGGTCGAGCTCCGGCAGCGCGGACGTCGCACAGCTCGCCCTGATCGCCGCCATCTCGCTCGGGGTCGTCGCGATGCTGGGGCTCGGCCCCAGCGCGGCCCATCTCGCAGGACGCTGGGCGCTACGTCGTACGACCTCGGCCGAGGGCCTCCTCGCGGCCGCGCGGCTCGTGGCCGACCCCCGCGCCAGTGGTCGGGCAGCAGCGACGGTGGGCGTGATCTCCCTCGTCTCCGGCTTCAGCGCCTTCTTCCTCACCGACGTGCAGCGCTCCGGCAACGGGTTCGACGCGTTCTACGTCGCTCCACTGGTCCTGGTCCTCGTCGTGCTGGTCGCAGCCCTGCTGACGGTCGCCGTGGCGCTCGCCGTTCATGCAGCAGAGTCAGCCGTGGACCGCAAGCGCGCCACGGCCGCCCTCGCGGCTCAAGGCGCGGGCGTCGAGGTCGTCGTGGCCGCCCACCGCCGTGAGATCGAGCTCGCCGTGCTCCCCCTGGCCACCCTCGGGGTCGTCCTGGGTGCTGTGCCAGCCAACCTCATCGCCGGGGTGACGACGTGGGGCCTGGTGCTCACGCCTGCCTTCATCGTCGCGACCGTCGCCCTGGCCTGGGTGTCGGCGTTGGCGGCAACAGCCCTGGCCCGACCCGCCATCGAGCGCGCGTGCAGCTTGGAGAACCTGCGCAACGGCTGACGGCGCAGCAGGACGACATTGCCGGTGCCGTGCTGCCACGTCGGGCCTTGTTCTGCGACGCGTCAGCCGTTGTTCCACACGTCAGCGCAGCAGCGCCACGTCTCGCCCTCCAGGCGCCACACCGTGACGGCGCGCCCGACGAACGACAGCGGCTCGCCGTCCTCCCCCGTCATCTCGACCAGGTTGTCCTGACGTATCCACGCCATCGTGCCGTCGGCGGACAGGTCGATGTCACCGGGCGTCCAGCTGATGCGGAACCCCGGGATCGTCGAGCTGCCGGCGACGTACTCACGCAGGGCCGCCGTCCCCACCACCGGAGGCATTCCGGGCGGGATGACCACCGCATCAGACGTCCAGAAGTCAACGATCTCCTCGACATCGCCCCCGGACGCGGCGAGCGCCGACCATGCGGCGTCTCGCTGCTCCAGAGCTGCCTTGCGTGCTGCGACGTCCATCGTGGCCTCCAGCCCTGCCTGTGCCGATCCCGTTCTCGCGAGAGTCGCACTGCCGAACGGGTCCGTCAAGGGATCTGACCGCCGGCCGACTACTCGGTCACCAGGTCAGCGGCGGGCGTAGGTGCGGAGCGCATCGGCGCCGGGTCCGTCGAGACGGTCCAGGTGCGGAGTGCGACCCATGAGGGCGAGCGCGAGGTCGGCGGCGGTCCCGGAGACGACATCGCCGGTGCCGTGCTGCCACTCCAGGTCGGTTGCCTGGTACCAGAGAGCCGGTGCCGGCGCAGGCAGGAAGCCGACGTTTGCCCGCTTCGTCATCAAGAAGTCCAGGGCGGGGCGCCAGCGCTCGACCGGGCGTTCGTCGTCGAGGCCCAGCGGGATCCACATGTCGAGCTGGTGGACCAGTGCGTCGGTGTAGGGCCCACGCACGCCGACCACGGGCGGGGCCTGACGGACGTCGGCCTTCTCGCGCAGCAGGGCGACCAGCTCGTCGGTCGACAGCCGGGCACGGTTTTCCGCCAGGACCACCTGGAGCCGGTCGACGTTACCTCGCGCCCGCACCATCGCCAGCGCAGCCTCCCGCACGGTGAAGTTGCAGCTCACCAACAGGTGTGCGGCCATCTGACGCACGGTCCACGCCGAGCAGAGGGACGGCGTTGCCCACTGCTCGGGGGACAGGGTCTCGAGGCGGTCGGCAATGGCCCGCCGCTCGTCGGCGAGTGCGCTCCACAGATCCATCAGTTCGTCCCTACACAGTCGAAGGCGGTGCGCACGTAGGCGTCGGTGCGCGGGGAGCTGACCAGGTGGTCGACCAGCCGGTTGGGGGCGTAGACGAACGTCGTGCGGGTGTCGGCGTCGTTGACCACGATCGCGCCGCCGTAGCCGGTCCACCAGCACATCCGTCCGGTCGGCAGCGCGGGGGCTGCCGGCGTGGCCAGGGCGTAACCGAGACCGAAGGTGAGCGGCACGTCGAGCACCAGGTCCGTGCCGGAGGACTGCACTTCCCAGATCCGGTCGACGGCGGCCTCGCTGAGCAGCCGTACGCCACCGACCTCGCCGCCGTGCGACACCACCGCCTGCACCTGAGCGACACCGCGTGCCGTGCCGTGGCCGCCGGCACCGCCGACCGCGGAGCGCCGCCACAGCGAGCTGTTGCACGTGCGCGTGCTGAGCGCAGGATTCAGGATCGTGCGGATCAAGAAGTCCGTGGGCAGGTGGTCGGGGTCGAGCTCGACCTTCGGCGGTGCGATCAGGTCGGCACAGTTGTCCAGCAGCGACTCCGGGACCCCGAGGTGGAAACCACCGCCGAGCGGCTCGACGACGTCCTCGTGCAGCACCTCCGCCAGGGGCCGACCCGTGGCGCCACGCACGATCGCGTCGAGCAGGTGTCCGTGGTCGATCATCTGGTAGGCCGGCGCCGACCCGGGCTCGTACCACGGAGCCTCTGCCGCCAGGATCGCCTCGCTGTGCTCCAGGTCGACGAGCTCCTCGACGCTCAACGGCGGCGTCCAGCCGGGCACTCCCGAGGTGTGTCCGAGCACGTGGCGGACCCGCACGTCGCCCTTGCCGGCCGCTGCGAAGTCCGGCCAGTACGACGCCACCGGCGCGTCGAGGTCGAGCTCCCCGCGATCGGCCAGCACCAGCACAGCCAGCCCGACCATCGTCTTGGTCACCGACCACACCTGGACGAGCGTGTCGTGGGTCCACGCGACGCCGGGTCGCGCCTGACCGCCCCAGAGATCCACCAGCAGCTCGCCGTCCTGCACGAGGGCGATCGACGCCCCGGCGTCGCTGCCGTCCTCGAGGCACCGGTCGAAGAGATTTCTCAGCGGCGCGAAGTCGGCAGCGCAGGTCCCGTCAGACACGCACTCACCCTAGGCCGATCAGGTCGCGTCCGTTCTCCCAGCACACCGCGCGCAGCCACTCGTCGCCCAGGTCGAGCCGCGCCAGCCCCTGCAGCTGCTCGACGTAGGGGTAGGGGATCGTCGGGAAGTCGGAGCCGAGCAGGATCTTGGGTTGCAGCTCGCGCAGCCGTGGCACGAGCTCGGCTGGGTAGGTGGAGCCGAAGAACTCGGTGAACATCATCGTGGTGTCGAGGTGGACCCGCTCATAGGTCTCGGCCAGCTCGAGGAACGGTGTGCATTCCGGGGCTCCCATGTGGGCCACGACGATGGTCAGCCGCGGAAAGCGCTGCAGCAGCCGCTGCATGGACGCCGGGCCGGTGAAGTCGTTGCCGACCGGACCGGAGCCGGCGTGCACGACGATCGGCGTGCCGACGTCCTCCAGCAGCCCCCAGGCACCGTCGAGCAGCGGGTCGTCGAGGTGGAACTCCCCCACCTGCAGGTGGATCTTGAAGATCTCCGCGCCGCCCTCGACCGCGGCGGCGACCTGCTCGGCGGTGTCGGGCTCGGGGTAGAAGGTCGCCGAGGAGATCGCCTCCGGCACCCCCGCGGCGAACTCGCGCGACCAGTCATTGAGGTAGTCGGCCACCCCGGGCTTGTGAGCGTAGGGCAGCGTGGAGAACCGGCGTACGCCGAAGCCGCGCAGGATCTCGACGCGCTCCTCGTGCGGCTGGCGGTAGCGGATCGGCCACTCGCGCCCGATCTTCGGGCCGGCGGCGTCGAAGACCGCCCACACCGCACGCTGGATGTTGGGCGGCAGGAAGTGCGCGTGGACGTCGAACAGACCGGGCAGCCCGAGCTCCACCCAGAACGCCCGAACCGCAGCGGTGTCCGGGTGTTCCTCAGTCACGCATGCCCTTGGCGCGACGCCCGACCTCGATGTCGATCTCACGGGTGGCCTGGCGCTCGGCGAGCGAGTGCCGCTTGTCCCAGGACTTCTTGCCCTTGGCCAGCCCGATCTCGATCTTGGCGCGACCGTCGACGAAGTACAGCGAGAGCGGGATCACCGTCAGCCCCTTCTCGTTGACCCGCCGCTCGATCTTGTCGATCTCGACCCGGTTGAGCAGCAGCTTGCGCTTGCGGCGCGCAGCGTGGTTGGTCCAGCTGCCCTGGGAGTACTCAGGGATGTGGACGTTGTGCAGCCAGGCCTCGCCGCGGTCGATGTCGACGAAGCCGTCGACCAACGAGGCGCGCCCCTGGCGCAGCGACTTGACCTCGGTGCCGACCAGCACCAGCCCAGCCTCGAAGGTGTCGTCGATCGTGTAGTCGTGCCGCGCCTTCTTGTTGGCGGCGATCACCTTGCGGTTCTGCTCGCCCGGTTGCTTGGCCATGGGGCGATTCTCGCAGTCCTGGGCAAGCGGGTTGCCGGGGGCCCGAGTGACTAGAGGTAGGTGGCCGGATCGACGGCTTTGCCATCCGCCATCACGGTGAAGTGGAGGTGGCACCCGGTCGACCAGCCGGTGGAGCCGGCGGTCCCGACAACGTCTCCGCGCTGGACTCGCTGGCCCTGAGAGACCCGGTAGCCGGAGAGGTGGTTGTAGATCAGCACGAGGCTCTTGCCGTTCACGATCCCCACGTTGAGGAAGAGACGTTTGCCGTAGACGTCGTCCTCGTAGGTGTTCAGGACGGTGCCGGTAGCCGAGGCGAACAGTGACTGACCGCAGGCGACACCGAAGTCGGTGCCGTTGTGCAGACCGTAGTAGCCGTAGATCGGGTGGGTGCGGTACCCGTACGGCGAGGTGATCGGACCGTTGGTCGGGTAGTCCAGGAAGCCCCCCGAAGACCCGTTGAACCCCCCTCCGCGCAGTGCCTGCCTGGCGGCTTCCCGCCGCGCGAGGCGCACCAGACGATCAGCGATCGCCGCTTCGCGCGCTTCGAGGGCCTTGAGTCGCGCCCGGTCGGCGGCCTGGATGCGCAGTGCCTCGGCGCGGGCAGCTCGGTTGGAGCCCACCAGGCTCAGGATGCGCGACTCCGTGTCGCGGGCGTCGACGAAGAGGCGGGCGATCCGGTTGACCTGACGTTCGGCCGCAGACCTCTTCGTCGCGATGGTGTCGCGAGCGGCCTCGACCTTCTCCTGCTGCGTCGCGAGTCGGAGCTCGGCCAGCTCGTAGGCGCTGAGCTGCTGGCTCCCGCGACCCACGATCACCTTGTCGGCGACGTCCTGACGCTGCAGGTCCTCGAGCGTGGCGTTGTCGAAGAAGGCGCCGAGCGCACGCAGCTGCGGGTCGCCGTAGGCGTACAGGCGCAGGATGCTGTCGCGGACCTCGAGCCGTTGGTCCGCGACGTCCGCCTTGCCCTGCTCCAGCTCGAGGTCGGCTACCACCAGCGCCGCTCTGGCCTCGACCAGCTCACCCTGGAGCCGCTCCTCGACAGCTCGCGCGTCGCCGAGCCTGGTCTCGACGTTCCCCAGCCGTGTGCGAGCAGAGTCAAGTCGTCCCTGGGTGCGCTCGAGCAGCCGTGAGACGCGCGCGGCCTCGCGGCTGGACTCACGCAGGTTGTCCGCGGTGTGCGCGATCTGTCCTTTGACGTCACGGCGACGCTGCTCGAGGTCGCCCTCGTCATCGGCGTGGGCGAGGGGCAAGGTGAGTACGGCCACCGACAAGATGCCGACCAGAAGTGCGGCGACGTGCTGTCGAGCGGCGCTGGGGAAGTAGCGCACTGGAAAGCCTTCAGCGTTCGGGGAAGTGAACGAGACCCACCGTAGGTCAGGAAACTCAGAGTTTGAGGTATTTGCGCGTCAGCAAGAGTGTCGGGACCACGGTGAGCACCGGAGCGACCACGGCAAGCACGAGCGACGTCTGGGCCCACTCCTGCCAGCCGATGAACGGCAGCGCCTTGACCACGTCGGCGAGGCCACCGATCAGCGCGAACTGGGTGAAGGCCGCGACTGCCCCGATCGCAAGCGCGACCCCCACGAACGCCGTCACCAACGCCTCGAGCAGGAAGGGCAGCAGGATGAAGACCCGCGATGCCCCGACCAGGCGCATGATCTCGATCTCCTTGCGGCGAGCCAGGGCGGTGAGCCGGATCGTGTTGGCGACCAGCAGGATGGAGGCGAGGATCAGCGCTGCCGCGGCACCCCACGAGCTCCACTGGAGCACGTCGATGAGCGTGAAGATCGGCTTCACCTCGTCCTTGGCCAGCGTGATGTAGCTGACGCCGTCGAGGTTGGCGACAGCATCGACGGTTCCGTCGAAGTCGTTGGGGTCCTTGAGCGTGATTCGCAACGCCTGCGGAGCGTCCTCGACGGTGAACACCGGGTCGGGGCCCTCGAACTGCTCCGGACCGAGGAGCACCTTGAGCTTCTCCAGCGACTCGGCCTTGGACTCGAAGACGAAGGAGTCGACCTCCGGATTGGCCTCGACCGCTCCGGCCAGGGCTGACTTCTGCTCCTCGGTGACCTCGCTGGTGCAGCTGGCGTTCTGGGGGTCGTCGGGCAGGCACAGCACGACCTGGATCTGCAGCTCGCTGCCGATCACGTCGACGGTCAGGTCGGCCTGCTTGCTCATCATCAGGCCGATCCCGGCCAGGCTCAGGGAGACGAAGAGGGTCAGGACGACGGCCAGGTGCATCGAGGCGTTCCGGCGAAGTCCCTGACGCAGGTTGGTGCTCACGTGGCGCAGCTGCATGCGAAGGCTACTTTCGTGACGAAGTGGGGGAGGTCAGGCTGGTCAGGGCGAGGTCAGTGCTGGAAGCCGTAGGCCCCGGTCGCCTCGTCGCGGATGACCCGACCGTGGTCGAGCTCGATGACACGCTTGCGCATCTGGTCGACCACACCATGGTCGTGGGTGGCCATCAGCACCGTCGTACCGGTGCCGTTGATCCGATCGAGCAGCTTCATGATGCCGACCGAGCTGGCCGGATCGAGGTTGCCGGTCGGCTCGTCGGCGATCAGGATCATCGGGTCGTTGACCATCGCCCGGGCGATCGCGACGCGCTGCTGCTCGCC